>JAGNUJ010000153.1 GCA_017987055.1 Giesbergeria sp. | reverse complement strand
TGATGCGGTACTTTTGCGTCAGGTGCTCCAGGGTGTCTTGGCCTTGGGCGGGCATTTGCGGGTTCAGCTCAAACGGCTGAAAGTGCAGCTCGGCGGTGATGTCCGGCGCTACACGCTCCAGCGCCGCCTGCAGCGCGCCCAGACCGACAGCGCACCACGGACAGGAGACGTCGGAGACAAAGTCGATGCGCAGGCTGGGGAGTGGGGAGGGGTGGTTCATGGCAGTGGTTGGGGTCAATTAACTTGGAAAAAGGACAAAAGGGCGTTGGGCATGCGCTCGCTTATTGCAGCAACGCATCTAGTTGCTGCGCCATATCTTGCCCGTGGCGCTCCATCGTCAGCCAGCCAAAAACAGCGCGGCCGGCGCTGGCCTGCGCCCACAGGGCACCCACTTGGCTTTTTTCGATTTCGTAAGGGTCGTTCACCAAGTGCGCGCCTTTGAACTCCAGCACTGCCACCCGGCCATCCACCAGCTCGGCGACGAAGTCGGCAAAAAATCGTCCGCGCGAGGTGGGTAGCGCAAAGCCGCAGGGCGCGGTGTCCAAGTTGCGTACCCACTGGCGCACTTGGGGGTGGGCGTCGATGCGCTGCGCGCAGGCAAATTCTTGCCCGTTCTCTTTCAGATCGGCCAGCACCGGAAAGTAGTGTTTTTCAAACCGGTAGCGCCCGCTGTAGCGCGAAGCTACGGGTGCCGGGTAGCGATTGGCCTCAAACACATGCGGCCGCGCCCAGTCGGGTTCGACCAGCCACGCGCCGGCGTCGCCCTGCTGCAGCACGCGTTGGCGAAACTGCTGCTGCGCCGCCGCATCGCGCAGCGTGCCTACATGCGCTTCAATGCGCCGTGCCATTTGGAACCGCGCTTGCGCCAAAGCCACCAGCGTGACACCGCAGGCGTGCAACTGGTGGTTGACCACGGCGGCCAGATAAGCGCGGCGCTGGCTTTGGGTCAGGTAGTGCAGCGGCTTGAACAGCAGCTGGTCCAGCCAGCGCACCAAGTCTTGCGCCGTGATGCTGGTGCTGCCGTATTCCATCGCCATTTGCTCGGCGCCGGTGCGGCGCAGCGTCACGCGCGCCTCTTGCATGCCAATCTCGAACACTTCGGCCCCTTGCACTCCCTGCATGGCAGGCAACTGCACTGCGTGGGGACTGAGCAGCTCAAGCTCTACGGTTTCTAGCACCGCGCTGCGCTCCAGTGGCCACAGCGGTGCTTGCGCGTGGGTGCGGTAACCCAGCGTGGGCAGCGGCGCAAAGGGCACTCCCCGCGCGGCTGGTGCCTGTTGCGCGGCTACCAGCGCGTTGTGCTGCGCCACTTGCTCGCGCACCTGCTCCTGCTTTTTGACGCTGCGCACCTGCGCTAGCAGCAGTGTTTCTGTGTCAGCGCCAATATGGCCGGCCACCACCACCTGCGCCGTGCCGGCAATGGTTTGCACCTGCACGCCGGGCTGTGCCAGCAGCTCGGGCGTGGCTTTGATGGATTCAAAATTAGTAGCTATCAGCGCTGGTGGAATAAGGGCTACAGGCTGATTTGACTCAAAGTCGTCACCAAACAGCGGATAGGCCGAGGGCGGCGCCAGCATCGACGCCACATCCAGCGCCTCAAAGCCCATGTGCCCGATCAGCCGGTCGGCCAGTGCGTGTGCGGCGCTGGAAAATTCTGCCGCGCACACATGGGCGTAGGCACGGTTGAGCGCTTCGCGGCCGCGCCGCTGGGCGTAGGGCATGCGCAGCACGCGGCCCAGCAACTGCTCCACCGCCGTAGCGCTGGTGAGTTTTTGCAGGCTGCACAGCACGTAGGCAAACGGGCAGTCCCAGCCCTCGCGCAGCGCCTGCACGGTGATGACGTAGCGCACCGGGCAGCTGCGCGCGGCCAAGTCGATGTCATCCAATCCGCGCGCCGTGCCGGTGGCTACAACGATTTGGTTTTCAGGCAGTTTCAGTTCGTCTATCAGGTAGCGGCGCAGGGCTTCGGGTGGCATCTCGTCGCCCGCGTTTTGCGCCTGAAACAAGACGATGGGGCGCACGTAGCCGTGGCCCGCCGCCTCGTCTTTCAAGGCCTCGACTTCCAGCGCGGCTTGCGTTTGCACCGCGCCAAACACCGCTTGTGCCCAGCCCTCGGGGTGCTCGGCCAGCACGATGGGCAGCTTGATCATGTTCTCGGCCGCCAGCTCTTGGGCGCTGACGTGGTAGAGCACATTGGTCTGGTGCGCCATCGGCGTGGCCGTCAGTTCCAAAATGAACGCCGGGTTGAGTCGCTGCAGCGCGGTGAAGCTTTTGTCCGTCTTGGTGTTGTGCGCCTCGTCGACGATGACGATGGGCCGGTGCAGCGCCAGCCAGTTGGACAGACTCCAGCGCGGCTGACCGACAAAGCCTTGCAGTACGCCGGTGCTGTCTTGCGCGGCGTCGCCCGCCGTCACCAGCGCATCGGGCAGGCCGTGCAGGCATTGCAAATCACGTGCGCCGTTGGTGCCTTGCGCACCTTTGAAGTGCGGCTCAAAGGACTCCGAAAAACTGTAAACATTGCGCTTACCCGCGTCCTCGATGCGAAAGCTTTGGATGGTCGCCACCACCACCACAGCCAAGCGTCTCCAATCGGGCGGTGCAATCTGCGCTACGTCGCTGATCTGGCACACCTGCAGACTTTCGCCATAGGCCTCGGTCAGCGCTGCGCGGTAGGGGTGGCCGGGCGTTTGCAGGCTTTTAAGCGTTTGCTGCAGGATGGCGTCGCTGGGCACCAGCCACACCGCTACTGGCGCATCCACGTTGCACCACGCGCGCGCCAGCAGGGGCACGGCGTGCGCCGCCAGCACCGTCTTGCCGCCGCCCGTGGGAATGCGCAGGCACACACACGGCACCTGCGCACCAAACGCCTCGGCGTTGTAGGGCTGGCCCGCCAGTTCGCCAAAAGCCAGCGCTGGGCCGCTGGCCTGTGCGGCGTTGGCAAAGGCGGCCAGAGAGTCGAGAGCGGCTTGCTGGTAGGACTTGAGGGTGAGGGAGGTCATGGATTGGGAAGAATGGGGGTGGATTGGGATGAATTGCAATCCAATTCCCAATTCAAGTGATTGATTGGTAAAGACTTTTTAAAAATCCATTGGGGAAAATCACTTTGATTGGGTGCTATCGGGTTCTTGACTGCTGTGTTGCGCCAATGTTCGCCAGCGCCGACACATACGAGACCAGGTCTTCACCCTTGCGGCCCGAGATGTTGGATTTGAGGCTGCGCCACTCTTTCCACTCGTGGCGCTCATCCTCTTTGGGAAACTGCGTGCGCAGCCAAGCTTGCAGCTCTTGGGCAGTAGCAAAGGTGTCCATGCTTTAGCGCGCCTTTACGTCGTACGGAATGTGCTTAAACGTCACCCGCGCCAGCGCTAGGCGCGCCTCGCCCAAGCGGCAGGCTTCGCCATAGACCACCAGCGGCGCGTCGGGGTGGGGCGTGCTGGCGTGCAGTTGTAGCAAATCGTCGAGCACCTTTGACGTCAGCACGTTGCCGCTGGCTGGGCGTTTGTCTCCCAAGATGCCGTTGAACAGCAGGTAGTACGCGGTGCGGCTGCGCAGCACGGGCGCGGCTGGGGGCAGGGCGTCCGCCACCTGCAGACTGAGTTCGCTTTGGACAGGCTGGATTTGTGCAGAAATTTCAGATGAAATAGGCTCCAAACGCCCGTCTGGCAAGCGGTGGTAGCTATCAAAAACAGAGTGCGTACCCAAGTGCGGTGTGCCCGGCGTGGTGTGGGCGGGGTCAAAGGCGGTGCTGGTTTCTTGCTGCCAGATGAAGGCGGCCAGCGTGGCAAAGCGCACCTCGGGGTGGATGCAGCCGTCGGCATCAAAAATCGGCGCGCCCAAGCGGGCAAAACGAAAACCGCCGCCGCCTTGCCAGCCCACCGCCGCGCTGATGCCGCCTTGCTCGCCGTCAATCACCTTTTGCAGGCGCGGCAGGCAGTGCGTGGCGGCGTGTTCACCCATTTCGATGCCAATCCAGCGCCGACCCATCTTGTGCGCCACGGCGGCGGTGGTGCCGGAGCCGAGGAAGCTGTCGAGGACGAGGTCGCCGGGGTTGGTGGCGATGT
>JAGNUJ010000152.1 GCA_017987055.1 Giesbergeria sp. | reverse complement strand
ATCAGTTAACACCTGCATTTTTAGTCGGTTATTCAATACGGTTCATCGGGCAAAACGCCATCGCTAGCATCGCTGCCAGCGCCGCGCTTGGTTGTCCAACCGCTGCCTTGGGCGCGCACGCTCATGTAGGCGTCGCGCATAAAGCTGTATTTGTCCAGCGCTGCACTGTCTAGCACCGTGCTGGCGCGCAGCAGGTTGGAGCGGGTATTGACCGCGCCGAGCACATACAAGCTAATGCGTGTCGTGTCGGAGTCAATTTGGGTCAGCAAGTTGGCACTGCGCTCGACGGGGAAGATCAAAGCATCGCGTACCGTCGAGGGGCCAAAAACTGGCAGCACCAAATAAGGCCCGGTTGGCACACCCCAATGGCCCAAAGTCTGCCCCAAGTCTTGCTTGTAGCGGTCCACGCCCATTTCGCTGGCGATATCGAGCACGCCGCCCAAGCCAAACAAGGTGTTGACGTTAAAGCGCACCAAGCTGTTGAGCGCCGGCTCGGCGCGCAATTGCAGCAGGTTGTTGACAAACGACCACGCATCGCCCAAGTTGGCAAAAAAGTTGCTCACACCGGTGCGCGCGAGCGGCGGCGTGACCTCGCGATAGGCCTCGGCTACCGGCTTGAGCACCATCGCGTCCAGCGACTCGTTGAACTCGGTGGTGCCACGGTTGTACTTCTCAAACGGGTCGTTGGCCGGGCCGGTAGCGCAACCGCTCAGGGCGACAGCGGCCACCGTGACAGCCGCGCAGGCAATAGCGCGGCTTAAGCGGGCGCGGTATAGGAAGGGAGTAGAGGTCATTTGGAGTCTTCCGTTGCGGGTGTAGCACCCTCTGCAGCCTTGCTGTAGAGAAATTGGCTAATTAAATTTTCAAGCACCACCGCCGACTGCGTGGCCGTGACCGTGTCACCGTTGGCCAAGTTGGCCTCGTCAGCGCCGGCTTCAATGCCAATGTATTGCTCGCCCAGCAGGCCGCTGGTCAAAATTTTCAGCGAGCTGTCTTTAGGAAAGACGTAGCGGTCTTCCAGCACCAACGTGACGCGGGCTTGGTAGACCTTATCGTCAAAGACGATGGATTCAATCCTCCCGACCACCACGCCAGCGCTGCGCACCGCGGCTTTGGGCTTCAAGCCGCCAATATTGTCAAAGCGCGCAGTGACGCGGTAACCCGACTGAAAATTCAGGCTCAGCAGGTTGGCCGATTGCAGGGCCAAAAAGACCACCGCCACTGCACCGAGCATGACGAACAGGCCTACCCAGATATCATTTTTGGACTGTTGCATTGGTTAATTTTTCCTTGTGCCGTGGGCGTATGCCCGCGTCAGATACTGAACATCAGGGCTGTCAGGACAAAGTCCAGCCCCAGCACCGCCAGCGATGCCACCACCACCGTGCGCGTGGTGGCGCGCGAAACCCCTTCAGGCGTAGGCTTGGCGGTGTAACCCTGCAGCAGCGCAACAAACGTCACCGTCAGACCAAACACCACGCTTTTAATGATGCCGTTGCCAACGTCGCTGAACACATCGACGCCGCCCTGCATTTGGCTCCAAAACGAGCCTGAATCGATGCCAATCATCGGCACTGCCACCACCCAACCACCGATGACGCCGACGGCGCTGAACACCACCGCCAGCACTGGCATGGCCACCACACCGGCCCAAAAGCGCGGTGCCAAAATGCGCCGCACTGGATCGACGGCCATCATTTCCATGGCACTGAGCTGCTCGCCAGCGCGCATCAAGCCGATTTCTGCCGTCAGCGACGTGCCAGCGCGCCCGGCAAACAGCAGCGCGGTAATCACCGGCCCCAATTCGCGCAGCAGACTGAGTGCCACCAACTGCCCCAGCGCCTCGGTTGAGCCAAAGCTTTGCAGCGTGTAGTAGCCCTGCAGCGCCATCACAAAACCGACAAACAAACCCGATACCGCAATGATGCCAAGCGAGTAGTTGCCCAAAAAATGAATTTGGTCGCGTACCAAGCCGGGGCGCTTGAGCACCGCTGGCAACAGCGCCAGCAACCGGGCAAATAAACGCGCCCCTTGGCCAAGGCCGACCAATTGCGCACGCACAGCAAAACCGACATCGGCGGGCTTGTACCAGCTCATCGCACGCCCTCTTTCAAGCCAGCGCTGCCAAAGTCTTGCGCAACCTCTGGGCCGGGGTAATGAAATGGCACTGGCCCAGTTGGCAAGGCGTTGACAAATTGGTGTACCAGTGGATCGGTGCTGCGGCGCACTTCGTCGGGCGTGCCTTGGGCGGAAATCACGCCGGGGCCGAGGATGACGATGTGATCAGCCAACTTGAAAGTGGCTTCTAAGTCGTGCGATACCAAGATAGTGGTCAAGCCCATCGCGTCGTTCAACTGGCGAATTAACTGCGCGGCGGTGCCCAGAGAAATCGGGTCGAGGCCGGCAAACGGCTCGTCGTACATCACTAATTCGGGGTCAAGCGCTATCGAACGCGCCAGTGCCACGCGCCGCGCCATACCACCAGAAATTTGCGCTGGCATCAGGTCACGCGCGCCGCGCAGGCCGACGGCGTGCAGCTTCATCAGCACGATGTCGCGCACCAGTGACTCGGGCAGATCGGTGTGCTCGCGCAGCGGAAAGGCGACGTTTTCGAACACATCCATATCGGTGAACAGCGCGCCGTATTGAAACAACATGCCCATGCGCCGGCGCGCAGCGTACAGCGCTGCCGTATCCATGCCGCCAACGTCTTGGCCGTCAAACAGCACTTGGCCTTGCTGGGCGCGCTGCTGGCCGCCAATCAGGCGCATTACCGTGGTTTTGCCGCCGCCGGACGCGCCCATGATGGCCGTCACTTTGCCGCGCGGCACCGTCAGCGATACGCCGCGCAGCACCGGACGCTCGCCATAGCCAAAGTGGACGTCGCGCAATTCGACCAGCGCAGCAGAGTTGGTAACGGAAGAAAAAGACATGCAGTAGGACGGAAAAAAGCACCGCAAACCCAAGCGGGTGCGGCGCAAGGGGCACATCATATGATGGAAAACCCTAGAGCCTTTGGCTGACGCAATATAGATGCAAATAGCGACAAGTTATAATAGCAGGCTCAGAAATCATCCGCTCGGCCGGCCGAGCGGACTGCTGTCAGCGTTACTTTGGCGTCACCCGCGCACAACGAAACGAGGGCGCGGCACTTAGGCCGGCGACGCTTCTCCCTTCCTTGTGTACGCACGCCAGTTCCGCGCCCGAGGGTGGATTTGGCCTAGGGTCACTCCACCTGTTTTGCAAACCCCGCAAAAAAGGAATTCTTTTTAATGAAAAATTTTCAACAAGTTGTGCCCATCACAGCCGCTCCCAGCGTGCGCCACACCACCGGCCTGCACCTGATTGGTGACCTGTACGGCTGCATTTGCGACAGCCGTTTGATGCTGGACGCGGCGTATCTGGAAGAGTTTTGCAAAGCGCAAGTCGCCGCTGCTGGTCTGACCTCTGTGGGCAGCTTGTTTCACAGCTTTGGCGAAGGCGGCGGCGTGACCGGCGTGGTCGTGCTGGCTGAGTCGCATTTGTCGATCCACACTTGGCCCGAGTCGGGCTACGTCACGCTGGACGTGTACGTTTGCAACTACTCCACCAACAACCGCCCCAAAGCGCAAAAGCTGTTTGACGAGCTGCAAGCGGCCTTCAGCCCGAGCGATCCACACCTGCACCGCGTCGAGCGCGCGTAAATGGACAACTCCCGCTATCTGGCCGAGCGCCTGACCCCGGACTTTGGCTTCTACCTGCGCCAAGCCCAGTTGCTGGCGCAAAAGCAGTCGCCGTGGCAGCACATCGAAGTGTTTGACAACCCGCTGTTTGGCCGGGTGATGCGCATTGACGGCTGCTTTATGACGTCCGAGCGCGACGAATTTTTCTACCACGAGCCGATGATCCATCTGCCCGCCCTTGCCCATCCGGGGCCGCGCAGCGCGCTGGTGGTCGGCGGCGGTGACGGCGGCGCAGTCGAAGAGTTGCTCAAATACCCGACGATGGAACGCGTGGTGCTGGCCGAGCTGGACGCCGACGTCGTCGATTTGGCGCGCCAGTGGCTGGGCAACATCCACAAAG
>JAGNUJ010000151.1 GCA_017987055.1 Giesbergeria sp. | reverse complement strand
CCACGATGGCCTGCGAAACGCGCAGGATGGTGTCAAAGCGCTGCTGGATGTTTTTGATAAACCAGCGTGCCTCTTGCAGTCGCTGCTGCAAGGCTTGATGGCCGTCGCTGCCTTTGTGGCCGCGCAGCGCCCGGGCATAGATGTCGTGTACGCGCAGGCGCGGCATCACCTCCGGGTTGAGCTGCACGCTCCACTGCTGGCCGCTGCTGCCGATGGGGCGCACCAGCACGTCGGCAATGACGGCGTTGCGCTCGACGGGGGCAAAACGCCGACCGGGGCGCGGCTCTAGGCGGGCAATCAGCGCCAAAGCAGCGCGCACCCGCTCTTCTGGGGCGCGGCAGGCTTGCATCAGGCGGCGCACGTCGCGCCGCGCCAGCCATTCCAGTGGTTGCTGGCAAGCGCACAGCGCGGTGCGGACGGTGGCATCGCACGTGGCAGGGTCGTTTTGCAGGGCGCGCAATTGCAGCGTCAAACACTCGGCCAAATCGCGTGCGCCAACGCCTACCGGCTCCAAGCTGTGTAGCAGGCGCAGCGCAACAGTGAAGCGGTGGATGAGTTCTTCGTAAGCTTCAGAGGCCTTGCTATCTTCCGACTCGGTGTTCCTCAGCAGCGCCTCTGCCAGCTCAGGCAGCGTGTCGGTCAGATAACCGTCGTCGCTCAGCGATTCAATGAGAAAGTGCAGCGCGGCGCGGTCCAGCTCCGACAAGCGCAACGCCAGCGCTTGGTGGTGCAAAAACTGCGGCAGGGATTGGTGCTCGTGGGCCAAATCTGCGGCTTCGGCCTCGCTGTCGCTGCCGTTGTTGGGCTGCTGGCGCGCGGGTGCGTCGCCGCCCCACTCCGCGTCATCGGGGGCCATATCGCTGCTGCCGTCGCCTTCCCAGCCGGGAAAATCGGCCAGCTCAGACAATTCAGTAGCACCTACCGCACTGCCAGACTCACTTTCAGCATCATTTTGGCCTGAAACTTCCGTATGACGTGCGGCTACAGCTCCTGAATACATAGCATATTCGTCGGTATTTTGCTCCCCCTCCAGCGCTTCTGTGCTGCGCTCCAAGAAGGGGTTGTCGTCCAGCATCTGCTCGACTTCGGCGGCCAAGTCCAGCGTCGACAGTTGCAGCAGCCGAATCGATTGCTGCAGCTGCGGCGTCAGCGCCAGATGCTGCGACATGCGCAAAGACAGGCTGGGCTTCATCGCTAGCCGCCTTACATACGGAAATGCTCGCCCAGGTACACCCGGCGGACCTCGGCGTTGTCCACAATCTCGGACGGCGTGCCTTGCGCCAGCACCCGGCCATCGCTGATGATGAAAGCGTGGTCGCAAATGCCCAGCGTTTCGCGCACGTTGTGGTCGGTAATCAGCACGCCAATGCCGCGCGCTTTCAAGAAGCCGACGATGCGCTGGATTTCAATCACCGCAATCGGGTCGATGCCGGCAAACGGCTCGTCCAGCAAGATAAAGCGCGGCTGCGTGGCCAGCGCGCGGGCAATTTCCACGCGCCGGCGCTCGCCGCCCGACAGCGCCAGCGCGGGCGAGTCGCGCAAGTGGTCAACGCGCAGCTCTTGCAGCAGCGCGGTCAGGCGCTCTTCGATGGCGGCCTTGGGCAGGGGTTTTCCGGCCTCGTCGCGCTGCAATTCGAGCACGGCGCGGACGTTTTCTTGCACGCTGAGTTTGCGAAAAATCGACGCCTCTTGCGGCAAATACGACAGCCCCAAGCGCGAGCGGCGGTGAATGGGCATGTGCGTCACCGATTGGCCGTCAATCAGGATGTCGCCGCCGTCGCTGGGCAGCAGCCCGACGATCATGTAGAACGAGGTGGTTTTGCCCGCGCCGTTGGGGCCAAGCAGGCCAACAACCTCGCCTTTTTGCACCACCAGCGACACGTCTTTGACCACTTGGCGGCTGCCGTAAGTCTTCTTTAGGTGCCGTACTTCTAAGCTACTGCTACTGCTACTGCTACTGCTACTGCTCATGGCTTATCACTGTCGCTTGACTCGCTCGGGCGCAGCGACGGGCCGGGCGCACCTGGCACTGGGGCGACACCTTTCGGCGCATCTTTGGGCGACAGCACCGCACGCACGCGCGAACCCGGCGTCGCAGTGGTGTTGGGCGCAGTTTTGGAGCCATCGACAGTGAACACGTCGGTCAGGTTGTAGTAAACGATGGTGGCACCCGAGAGGTTATCGCTCAAAGTGCTGCCTCGGTAACGGCGCAGCTCGGCGCGGCGCACCAAGCGCACGGTATCAGCGCGGCCGTTGTATTCAATCGCCTCGGCCTCACCCTCGACAAACTCAGGAGTGGCACCGGGTGCGGTGTCGCGCTGCTGGCGAAAGAAGGCGCGTTTACCGGCCTCGGCGGTGACGGTGCCAGTCTGGTAGCCGTCGGCGTCTTGGCGCACTTCCAGCTTGCCCCCGCGCAGCACGATGGTGCCTTTGGTCATGACGACGTTGCCGCTAAACACGCTGGTTTGCTGCAAATCGTCGTGGCGCAGCGCGTCCGCCTCGATGTTCATGGGCTTGTTGCGGTCGGCTTTTTCAGCGTAGACCAGCCCCAAGGGCGCGCAGGCCAAATAGGCCAAAAGGGAGAGCGTAAGGAGGCGTTTCATAAGGGGCACGATTCTTGCAATGATTGTGCCATGCGCTGCGCCGGGCATAAAAAAGCCCGCGCAAGGCGGGCTGGGGTGGCTACAACCGGACGGCTCAGGCCTTGGCGCTGCTGATGCCAATCAGGTGGTTCACCACAGCGAGCACGCTGGGCATGCTGCCAGCCATCGTGCCGTCGGTGTAATAGCGACCGGCCACACCCATCGAAGGCACGCCCTCAACGCCATAAGCCTCTTGCAGCTGCGTAGCACGGCGCACTTGGCTGGCGACGCTGAACGAGTTGTAAACCTCTTTGAACTTGACCATGTCCACGCCGGGTTGCTTGCCCATCCACGCCAAGATGCCATCTTCTTTGCTCAAGTTTTGGCGTTCGACGTGGATGGCGCGAAACACGCGGGCGTGCAATTCATCGACCTTGCCCATGCCTTCGAGCGCGTAATAGAGCTTTTGCTGCGCCGCAAAGCTGGCATTAAACGCCACTGGCACGCGCTGCACGCTGGCGTTTTTGGACGCCGTGCTTTTCATCCAAGTGGCCAACACCGGCTCGAACGCGTTGCAGTGGGCGCAGCTGTACCAAAAAAACTCCACCACCTCGACCTTGCCGGCGGCGGCCGTGGAGGCCACGGGCTTGGCCAGTTTGGCGTAGTCTTTGCCTTCTTTAAAGGGCGCGCCCTGCGCCAAAGCAGGCAAACCCAAGGCCGAACCAGCCGCAGCAGCGGCAAGAGAGGCTGCAGTCACAGAAAAATCACGGCGCTTCATTCAAAAATTCTCCTTATTCGGGTTGCCATGTGAGCGTGCAGCGGCAACAAAGTTCAGCGCTGCACACGCACCAAATTGGATTCGACACCCGCGCCATCCAATTTAGTGCGGATTTGATCGGCCTGGACGCGCTTGTCAAACGGACCGACGCGAACACGGTACATGGTTTGACCACCTTGCTCGCGCTCGGTGACGCGCGCTTGCCAGCCCAGCATCGCCAGTTTGGCACGCTGGGCACTGGCGTCGCTTTGCGAACGAAAAGCACCGGCCTGCACGAAGTAGGTAAACGGGTCTTTGTTATCGGTGGCAGTGGCAGCGGCATCCACCTTGGCTTTGGCCAAATCGCCCAGCGGGTCCGCCGATGCGGCCTCTTTGTTGGCTTTAGCTTCTTTGACAGCAGCGGCCTTGGCTTCTTTTTCGTCTTTAGCGTTCTTGGCCGCTGTGGCGGCGAGCGCTGCATCGGCTGCATCGGCTGCATCGACCGCATCTGGCCCAGGCGCATCGACCACTGCCGCAGCCGGGGCATTGATACGCGCTGGGTTTTTGCCGTACAGCGGTGAGTTGGGATCCCAGTTTTTGTTTTTCTCGGCCTCGACTGCGTCTTGCCCGGCACCGCGCAAACCGGCTTTATCGACGAAAGGCACTGGCACTTTGCTAACGTACACAGCCACGCCAAAGGCCGCCGCCAAACCAACCACTAAGCCCAAGATAAAGCCCAAAATGGTGCCGCCTCGTTGCTGATATTTCAT
>JAGNUJ010000150.1 GCA_017987055.1 Giesbergeria sp. | reverse complement strand
CCTACGGCTTCTTGTACCGCGCCGTTTTTACCTCTACCGTGCAGTCGCCCTACGAGCAATTGCGCACCTCCAAAAATAAGCTCCAAGCCATGCTCAGCGCCCTGCCCGATGTGCTGCTGGAAGTGGACGACCAAGGGCGCTACCTGCAAGTGCATGTCGGTCACACCAGCCACTTGCCGGCACCGCCCGAGCAAATGTTGGGCAAAACCCTGCACCAAATACTGTCGCCCGATAACGCGCAAATTGGCTACGACGCGCTGGCCGAAGCCAAAGAGCACGGTCTCTCGCGCGGGCGCATCATTTCGGTGACGGCATTTGGCAAAGAGCAATGGTTTGAGTTGTCGGTATCGCGCCAAGCTGCGCCGCCGGCCGGTCAGCGCCAACGCTTTGTTGTCATCTCGCGCAACATTACCGAGCGCTTGCACCAAGAGGCCTCGATGCGCAAACTCTCCCAAGCGGTCTCGCAAAGTCCGCTGCCGCTGGTGATTACGGATATGAAGGCCAACATCGAATTTGTCAACGAAGCCTTTGTACGCTCCTGCGAATACAGCGAAGCCGAATTGATCGGGCAAAACCCGCGCATCCTGCAATCGGGCAAAACCCCCGCCGCCACCTACCGCAACATATGGGCGCAATTGCAGCAAGGCAAACCGTGGCAAGGCGAAGTCACCAACCGCAGCAAAAGCGGGCGCGAATACATCGAATCGGTGCTGATTTATCCGGTGCGCAATGCCCAGGGCAACGTCACCCACTACCTTGCGCACAAAGAGGACATGACCGAGCGCAAGCAAGCAGCGGCGCACATACGCCAGCTCTCGCACTACGACCAACTGACTGGCCTGCCCAACCGCGCCATGCTGCGTGAGCGCTTTCAATACGCCATCAGCCAAGGCCAAATGTTGGCACTGCTGTGGGTGGATTTGGATCGCTTCAAAGATATCAACGATGCGCTGGGTCATAGCGCAGGCGATGCGCTGCTGCTGGAAGTCTCGCTGCGCCTGCGCTCGCAGTTGGGCGCTGAAGATACGCTGTCGCGCCACTCGGGCGATGATTTTGTTGCGCTGCTGGCGCACACCAGCCAAAGCCAAGCGGCCCAGCGCTGCATCCAATTGCTAGAGAGTCTGAACGCACCGGTTTTGATTGCTGGTCAAGAGGTTTTTTTGACCGCCTCGATTGGCATTGCCATCACCCCTGGCGATGGCGACAACCTCGAATCGCTGCTGAAAAATGCCGAAAACGCCATGTACCGCGTCAAAGACGAAGGGCGCAACAGCTACCGCTTCTTTACTGCCGAGATGCAGGCGCACTCTGCGCGCGCGCTGACGCTGGGCAATGCCCTGAAGCAAGCGCTGCACCGCGATGAGCTGCACTTGGTTTATCAGCCGCAAATGTCGCTGGCCGACGGCAGCATCGTCGGCGCCGAAGCGCTGCTGCGCTGGATTCACCCGCACTTGGGCTTTATCTCGCCGGGTGAATTTATTCCGCTGGCCGAAGCCAACGGCCTGATCGTGCCGATTGGCGAATGGGTGCTGCAAACTGCGCTGCGCCAAATGCGCCACTGGCGCGATCAAGGCCTGCCGCTGATGACCATTGCCGTCAACATCTCTGCGGTGCAGTTTGAGCAGCCGGGGCTGGTGGGCTTGGTGCGCCAACTGCTCAAAGACACCGGCATTCCGCCCGAAGGGCTGGAGCTGGAGCTGACCGAAGCCGTTGCCATGAAAGCGCCCGAAACCGTCGCCAAAACGATGAAAGAACTCGGCCAACAAGGCGTTCGCTTGTCGATTGACGACTTTGGCACCGGCTACTCCAGCCTGAGTTATCTGAAGCGCTTCAACATCCACAAGCTCAAAATTGACCAAAGCTTTGTGCGCGACATCAGCGCCGACCCGGACGACCAAGCGATTGCCACCGCCATCGTGCAGATGGCGCACAGCTTGGGCATGAGCACCATTGCCGAGGGTGTGGAAACAGCCGAGCAGCTAGATTTTTTGCGCTTGCGCGGCTGTGACCAAATTCAGGGTTACTACTTCAGTCGCCCGCTGCTGCCTGCCGTGTTTGCGCAGTTTGTGCAAGACAACCTGAATCAAAACACCGCCCTGAAGGTCAGCCAAACCTCGGAGCTGGCGTCGCCTGAGGCTGAAATTACTATATAAAAGATAGCTGCTAGCGCACGTATCTATTGGGCTAGAGGCCATTTTTATGCAAAAAAATGGCTTGTAAGCTGCATGTTATGGTTGATCAACAACTTGGAGATCAACTTATGGACACCCCGATCGACACCATCATCATCGGCGCCGGCTCCGCCGGACTGGCTGCGCTGCGCGAAGTGCGCAAACGCACGCAAAGCTTTCTCATCATCAACGACGGCCCCTACGGCACCACCTGCGCGCGCGTGGGCTGCATGCCGTCCAAACTGCTGATCGAGGCCGCCAACGCCTACCACCATCGCCACACGCTGGCCGAGTTTGGTATCCACGGTGCCCAAGCGCTGACCGCCGATTTGCCTGCCGTGCTGCGCCGCGTGCGTGCCCTGCGCGACGAATTTACCGCTGGCGCCGCGCAAGTCACCCAAAAGCTGGACGAGCGCAGCATTGCCGGGCGCGCCAAGTTACTAGGCCCCAAGCAAGTGCAAGTAACCGCGCCAGACGGCAGCATCACCACTTACCACGCCAAAAGCATCATCCTCGCGCCCGGCTCTGCGCCGGTGCTGTCGCCCCAGTGGCAGGCGCTGGCAGCGCAAAGCGGGCGCATTTTGACCAGCGATACGGTGTTTGAAGAAACCACCCTTGGCCCGCGCATGGCCGTGATTGGCATGGGCGCGATTGGCATCGAACTGGCGCAGGCGCTGGCCCGCTTGGGGCTGCAAGTCACCGGCTACGCCACCAAAGAGCTGGTGGGCGGGCTGAGTGACCCCGCAGTCAACGCCGTGCTGCGCGCGTCGCTCCAAAGCGACTTCACCCTGCACACCGGCCCCGCCGCCACGCTGCACGCCACCACCGATGGCAGCGGCTGCATTGAAGTGCGCAGCGGCGCGCACCGCACCATCGTTGACCAAGTGCTGGTCGCCATTGGCCGGCGCCCGCAGCTGGCCGGCCTTGGGCTAGAGAGCTTGGGCGTGCCGCTGAGCGACAAAGGCATGCCGCCGGTCAACCCGCAAAGCATGCAAATTGCCGATCTGCCGGTGTATCTGGCCGGCGACGCGCTGAACTTTCGCCCGCTGCTGCACGAAGTCGCTGACGAGGGCCACATTGCCGGCACCAACGCCGTGGCCAGCGCAGTAAGCAGTGCGCAGCCGCAGTGTTTTCAGCGCCGCACGCCGCTGGCGATTGTGTTTTCAGACCCCAACGCTGCCGTCATCGGTCAAAGCCTGCGCGCGCTGCAAGCCAAAGAAGATCGAGCCTTCATTACCGGTAGCGTCAACTTTGCCCGCCAAGGGCGTGCGCGCGCCGGCCAGCGTAACCACGGGCGTCTGCACGTTTACGCCGACCCCGCCACCGGCTTGCTGCTGGGCGCTGAGCTGTGCGCTCCCGCCGGCGAGCACATGGCGCACCTGCTGGCGCTGGCGATCACGCAAAAAATGAGCGTCGGCCAACTGTTGGGCATGCCGTTTTATCACCCGGTACTGGAAGAAGGACTGCGCACTGCCCTGCGCGACGCCGCCCGCCAGCTGGACGCCAGCGCCGCCCCCGCGCCCGAATTGCCGCCCTGCGACGCCATCGGCGCTGAAGCGCTGGACTGAGGGAAGGCCACCTTATGATCCAGCCTCAATTTGTAAGTGACCCCCCGGAGCCGTAGAGGACAAAAATATGACGACACAAGCGCTGTATCTGCAAAAACGCACCACTGCCGCCGAGGCCATGCGCCATGTGCGCAGTGGCGACTCCATCATCGTGCCCACCGGCGTGGGCGAGCCGCCCGCCTTGCTGACGGCCTTGTCTGAGCAGCGCCACCAGTTCCAAGACGTCAAAGTGGCGCAAATTTTGGCGCTGCGCAAATACGCCTACTTCGACCCCGAAACCGCCCACCACGTGCGCCACGTCGCGCTGTTTTATGGCCCGGCCAGCCGCGCTGGCGGGCAAGCGGGTTGGGTGGACTTCATCCCCAACTACTTCTCTGAAATTCCCCAGCAAATTGAGCGC
>JAGNUJ010000149.1 GCA_017987055.1 Giesbergeria sp. | reverse complement strand
GCATCGTTGTCGCTGGGCGCGAAGAAGAATCGCAGGCCGCTTTGCTGGCCGACGCCATCCGCAGCGTCAACGAGAACCCGCTGTTTTTGCAGCATTTTTTTGACCACCAAATTTTGGAAAACTCGCCGCCGGCAATGCAAAAGCGCTTGGCCAACGCCCTGCGCGTGGCGCGCGAGCCGGCCGCTCCCGACACGCTGGCACGCCTGCTGCAAGCGCTCGACATCGAGGCCACGACCCGCGACGTGCTGGTGTCGCGCCAACGCCGCCACGACGTGCAAGGCAGCTTAGCCGGGCTGTGCCGCGCGGCCGCGCGTTTTGCTTCAGCGCACGACTACTTCTTGCACCTCAACTTTGCCGAGCAGCAGCAGCGCCAGCTCAAAAGCACGGCCAGCTTGGTGCTGGCCAGCATCGCGCAGGTCAAAGGGCTGGAGTTTGCGCAGGTGGTGATTCCGTACCTAGAGCGCGGCGTGTTTCCCGCACCCAGCACCGGTGCCGAGGCCGAGGCGGGCAGCGACGCCAACGCCGAGCACAACCTGCTCTACGTCGGCATGACGCGCGCGCGCACGCAATTGACGCTGCTGGCCCACCGCCAGCGCCCCAGCAGCTTGCTGGCGGCACTGGGCTACACGCCGAAGAAGCCAGCAGGCAACGAATCGCTATCAAAAACAATAGCTGCTAGCGCACGTATCTAAAGGGCTAGAGGCCAATTTGATTCAAAAAACTGTCTTTCGACGGTTTTTTGGCTTGGTTGGGTACTATCGAGCACCATGCACCACAATTTACCCCCGCACAGCAGCGCCAGCGCCATCAATCTGCCCCAGCGCACCATCGCCCTGAGCGGCGCCAGCAACTTTCGTGACTTGGGCGGCTACACCGGCCACGGCGGGCGGGCGCTGAAGTGGCGCCACCTGTTTCGCGCCGACCATTTGGCAGCGCTCACGCCGCAGGATTTGGCGCGGCTGGGCGAGCTGGGCATCACCCGCAGCGCCGACTTTCGCGGCGCCAGCGAGCGCGCCGCGCAGGCCTACGCCCTGCCCGGCGTCGCCACGCACACGCTGGACATCGAGCCGGTGCTGATTCAGCAGGCGCTGCAATTGCAGGGCAGCAGCTTGAGCACAGCGCAAGCGGTGCGGCTGATGCACGACACCTACCGCAGCTTTGTGACGGAAAACGCGCCGCGTTTTGCCCAGCTGTTTGAGCTGCTTTTGGACAGCGACGCACCGCTGGTGTTTCACTGCACTGCCGGCAAAGACCGCACCGGTTTTGCTGCCGCGCTGATTTTGCTGGCGCTGGGCGTACCGCGCGCAGTGGTGATGCAGGACTATTTGCTGACCAACCAGCTGTACCGCCCGCCCAGCCACTGGGGCGAGGCCGCGACCACGCCCGCCGGGCTGCAGGTGCTGTGGCGCGTGCAAGAAGATTTTTTAGAGGCCGCGCTGCACGGCGTCGAGGTCGAATACGGCGGCATTGCGCCGTATTTAGAGCGCGTGCTGCGTATCAACCCCGCCGCGCAGCAGCGCCTGAGCGACTTGTATTTGCAGGGCAGGCGGCAGGCCTAGCGCGCAACCCTCATGAACGCCATCTTGGGGTTCTCCAGCGCGTTGCTCGACACCCGACTCGACGCCACCCAGCGGCGCCACCTAGAAACCGTGCACCACGCCGCGCACTCGCTGCTGCGCCTACTAAACGGCGTGCTGGACACCGCCAAACTAGAAAAAGGCGCGATTGATTTAGAAATCAGCCATTTTTCGCTGCGCGACTTGTGCCGGCAAATTTTGGCCTCGCTGCGTATCAGCGCCGCCGAAAAAAATTTGGCGCTAGAGCTGGACTACCCCGCCAGCGTGCCCGAGCACCTGCAAGGCGATGCTTTTCGGCTGCAGCAAATTGCGCTCAACCTGCTGGGCAACGCCATCAAATTTACCGACAGCGGCAGCGTCACTCTGCGCGTGCGCTATGCCCAGCGCCATTTGGTACTCGACGTGGTGGATACCGGCATTGGCATTGCCGCCGAGCAGTTGGAGCGCATCTTTGAGCCGTTTGCGCAGGCCGACGCCTCGACCACACGCAAATTTGGCGGCACCGGCCTGGGCACCACTATCTCGCGCCAACTGGCCGAGCTGATGGGCGGCACACTCAGCGTGCGCAGCCAGCTCGGCCAAGGCAGCACCTTCACCCTGCGCGTGCCGCTGGCACTGGGCGAAGCCGCCATCGCCCACGCCCAGCACCCGCTGCCTGAACTGCCGCCGCTGCGCGTGCTGGCGGTGGACGACGTGCCCGACAACCTCGAATTGCTGCAAATTACCTTGGCCGCCGGCCAGCACCGCATCACTTTGGCGCACGATGGCACCGAAGCGGTGGAGGCCTGCGCCAGCGGCACGTTTGATGTGGTGTTGATGGATTTGCAAATGCCCCACATGGACGGCTTGGAGGCTACGCGCCGCATTCGCCAGCACGAGCAGTCACAAACGCCGCCGCGCGCGCCGGTGCCCATCATTGCGCTGTCGGCCAGCGTGCTGGAGCAAGACCGGCACAACGCCCACGCTGCGGGCATGAATGGCTTTGCCAGCAAACCGCTAGAGCCCACCCGCCTGCTGAGCGAAATTGCCCGCGTGCTGGCCAATGACCAAGGCTGCGCCGACAACCTCCACTTTCCAACCCACAGGCCGCACAACACCGCGCCGATCGACTGGCCACGCGGCCTGCAGTTGTGGGGCTCGCCCGAGCGCCTGCGCAACGCGGTGCAGCGCTTTTTAGGCGACCACCAAGCCACGCCCGCCCAACTGCAAAACGCCTTGGCGCAAGGCGATTGGACGGCGCTCGCCCAGCACGCGCACCGCATACGTGGTGCCGCTGGCAATTTGGCATTGCGCCAAGTGCAAGCACTGGCCGAGCGCAGCGAAAATGCCGCCCGGACTGAAGATGCCAGCGCAGCCAGTGCTGCCAACGCCGCCCTGCCCGCTGCACTAGACGCGGTGCGCTACGCTTTGAATACAGCCAGCGCGGCCATCGTCACAGAAACCAAGGAAACCAGCGCCAGCTCCGCCGCTGCCATACCGCCTTTGAGTGCTGCGCAGGAAAGCGCCGTACACACTGCGCTGGCGCAGCTCTCCAGCGCCCTTGCCCAAGGCGAACTGCCCGATGCTCCGCTATACACGCTGGGCGAAATCCTGCCAGCACACGCTTTGCAAGCACTGCACCACGCCATCGACAGCTTTAATTTTTCTGATGCGCAGCGCTGCTTAGACGCCCTCGAACCACAAGTTCAGACACTGCCCAATACCGCCCTATGACGACCGATACCCAAGACCACCGCCCGCGCCTGTTGCTGGTAGACGACGAGCCGACCAACCTGCAACTGCTGCGCCAAATCTTGCAAGCCGACTACCGGCTGCTGTTTGCCACCGACGGCGCGCGCGCCCTGCAACTGGCCAAGGAGCAGCGCCCCGACCTGATCTTGCTGGACATCATGATGCCGGGCATGGACGGCTACGCCGTCTGCGAAACGCTCAAAAGTCAGCCGCTGACGGCGCATATTCCAGTGATTTTTATTACCGCCCTGACCGACATCCACGACGAGACGCGCGGCTTTGACGTCGGCGCGGTGGACTACATCACCAAACCGGTCAGCCCGCCGGTGGTACGCGCACGCGTGCGCACCCACCTGTCGCTGGTGCGCATCGACGAGCTGCGCAGCACGCGGCTGCAAATCGTGCAATGCCTCGGGCGCGCCGCAGAATACAAAGACAACGAAACTGGCCGCCACGTCATCCGCATGAGCCTGTATGCGCAGCAACTGGCGCTGGCCGCCGGCTGCCATCCCGACTGGGCGCAAGACCTGCTGCACGCCGCGCCGATGCACGACATCGGCAAAATCGGCATCCCCGACGCGGTGCTGCTCAAGCCCGGCGCGCTGGACGCGCAGGAGTGGGACGTGATGCGCACCCACCCGCACATCGGCGCTGAAATCATCGGCAGCCACGCGGCCCACGTGCTGCAACTGGCGCGCTCAATTGCGCTGGCGCACCACGAAAAATGGGACGGCAGCGGCTACCCCTACGGCCTCGCGGGCGAGACCATTCCACTGGAAGCGCGCATCTGCGCCATCGTTGACGTGTTTGACGCCCTGACCAGCACCCGCCC
>JAGNUJ010000148.1 GCA_017987055.1 Giesbergeria sp. | reverse complement strand
AAAGACGCCGCCGCCGCTGATAAAACACCGCCCACGCCAACCACACCAACCACCACAGCCCCGACCACTGAAGGAGTCGCCCCATGAAAATCGCCGCCATCCAAATGGTCTCGTCCCCGCACGTTGCCGACAACTTGGCGCAAGCGCGCACGCTGCTAGAGCAAGCCGCCGCGCTGGGCACCGAGCTGGCAGTGCTGCCCGAATACTTCTCGACGATGGGCCTGCGCGACAGCGACAAACTGGCGCTGGCCGAACCGTTTGGCAGCGGGGCGGCGCAAGATTTTTTGGCCCGCAGCGCGCGCGAACTCGGCCTGTGGCTGGTCGGCGGCACGCTGCCACTGAGCTGCGCCGAGAGCGGCGATGCCCAGCGCGTGCGCAACAGCAGCTTGGCGTATGCGCCCAGCGGCGAATGCGTGGCGCGCTACGACAAAGTCCATTTGTTTCGCTTCGACAACGGCCACGAGAGCTATGACGAAGGCCACACCATCGAAGCGGGCGCGGTGCCGGTGCAGTTTCAGCTGCCATCGAGCGACGGCCACCAGTGGAGCATCGGCCTGAGCGTCTGCTACGACCTGCGCTTTCCCGAGCTGTACCGCCAACACGCCCGCGCCGGCGCTGATTTATTGCTGGTGCCCAGCGCCTTCACCTACACCACCGGCCAAGCGCACTGGGAGCTGTTGCTGCGCGCCCGCGCGGTCGAAAACCAAGCCTATGTGCTGGCCAGCGGCCAAGGCGGCGTCCACGACAACGGCCGCCACACGTGGGGCCACAGCATGGCGATTGACCCGTGGGGCAAAGTGCTGGCCGTGCAAGCGCAAGGCGCCGGCGTGGTGCTCAGCGACATCACCACCGAGCGCGTGCAGCAAGTGCGCAGGCAACTGCCAGCGCTGCAGCACCGGGTGCTGTAAAAATTGATAGCTGTCACCGCACGTTTTTAAAGGCTTTAAAGCTTAAAACAGCTTTAAACCCTTATTTAACCAGCGGTGGCAGCTATCATTTTAAAAACACCAGCGACAAAAAAAGCGCGCCACCCGCAGGCGGCGCGCTTGGCAAATCTCAGCCCAGCAAGCGCTTAGCGCTGCTGCTCGCCGACAAAAATCTCAACGCGGCGGTTTTGCGCGCGCCCGGCTGGGGTCGAGTTGGAGGCAATCGGCTGGTAAGAGCCTTGGCCCTCGACCTGGATGCGCTGGCCGCTGACACCGCGCATCGTCAAATAGTTGCGCGTGCTGGTGGCGCGGTCCACCGACAGCGGGTTGTTGATGGCGTCGCTGCCGGTGTTGTCGGTGTGGCCGACGATGCGCACGTTGGTATTTTGGTTGTCGCGCAAGCTGGCGGCAAAGCGATCCAAGATGGGCGCAAAGTTGCCCTTGATATCCGAGCGGCCAGTATCAAACGAGATGTCGCTGGGGATATCGAGCTTCAACTGGTTGTCCGCCGTTTGCGAGACGTTGATGCCGGTGCCTTGGGTGGCTTGCTCCATCTCGCGCTTTTGCTTTTCCATGTTTTGCGACCAAATGTAGGTGCCAATGCCACCCACCGCTGCGCCCACCACCGCACCGGTGCCCGCGCGCCCGCCAGTGGCGGAACTGAGCACTGCGCCCGCCAAAGCGCCCACGCCCGCGCCGGTGGCGGTGTGGCGCTGGGTGTCAGTCATGTTGGCACAACCGCTGATGAACAAAGCCGCTGCGGCGGCACCAAGAATGAGTTTGGTACGCATGTAAATACTCCTGTGCAATAACGAATAACGAACAACAAAAAATGTAACGCTGCCAACGCCCACAAGCTGTAGGACAGAGACGCAACGCGGGCAGCGGCTTCAAGCAAAATCGGGGGCATGACATTTTTTCTCCTGCGCCCCGCTCTTACCGCCTTGATTGTAGGAACGCTGGCCGCCTGCTCGAGCCCGCCGCCACCGCCGCCCTCCAAGCCGCTATTTCCGTCTACACCGGCAGCGCCGGCGGTGCCTGAAAAAATCCGGATGCCACCGGTCAGCGGCCAGCCGGTGAGCCGCTGGGTGGCCGTGGGCTGGGAGGAGTTGCCCGGGTTCTCTAACGACGCGCTGCACGAGGCGTGGAATGCGTGGGTGCGCAGCTGCGAGCGCCCGCCCGCCGCCTTTGCCCGCCTGTGCCCCGAAGTGCGCCGCCTGAGCATTGGCAGTGCGTCCGAGCAGCGCGCATGGATGCTCGCGCACCTGCAGCCCTACCGCATCGAGACCACCAGCGGCAACCAAGACGGCCTGCTGACGGGCTATTACGAGCCGCAACTCAAAGCCACGCGCCAGCAGCGCGCTGGCTATAACGTGCCGCTGTACCGCGCCCCCAGCGGTTTAACGCCGCGCCAGCCGTGGTTTACGCGCCAAGAAATCGAAACCCTGCCCCAAGCCCAAGCCGCGCTGCAAGGGCGCGCCATTGCGTGGCTGGCCGACCCGGTGGACGCAATGGTGCTGCACATCCAAGGCTCGGGGCGCCTGAACATCACCGAGCCAGACGGCAGCGTGAAACTGGTGCGCGTGGCCTTTGCCGCCACCAACGAGCAGCCCTACAAAAGCATTGGCCGCTGGCTGCTGGACCAAAACTTGGTGCGTGACGCCACGTGGCCGGGCATCAGCGCGTGGATTGCCAGCAACCCCCAGCGCGTCAACGAGCTGCTGTGGAGCAACCCGCGCTACGTCTTTTTCCGCGAAGAACCGCTGGCCGAGCTGGATGCGCAATTTGGCCCCAAAGGCGCGCAAGGCGTAGCGCTGACGCCGGGCCGCTCGATTGCGGTGGACCGCCAAAGCATTCCGTATGGCACGCCGGTGTGGATGGCGTCCAGCGGCCCGGCTGGCGCGATCCAGCGCTTGGTGCTGGCGCAAGACACCGGCAGCGCCATCATTGGTGCGGTGCGGGCCGACTACTTCACCGGCTGGGGTCAAGAGGCTGGCGATGTGGCTGGGCGGCTCAAGCAGAGCCTGCGCCTGTGGGCATTGTGGCCGAGGTAATTTTTAAGCCAAATTGGGCTCTAGCCCTTTATATATAAGCGCTTGCAGCTATTAAAAAATGAGTGTTTTACTGATGTCAAGGCCCAGTAACTGACCCGCGCCGCAGCAAAGCAAGGGTAAACACGCCCTGAAACCCCCGTCTCCCCCGCGCCAGCGTGTCTAAACTTTGGGTCTTATCCACCCTGAATTTGCGCAGCGACCAGCAGCCCACAAGGCCAGTGCTCGCTGCGCGCCGGAGACACACCATGAACACCTCTTTGCCCGAGTCCGTGCGCACAGCGCTCGCCACCGTCTCGCTGGACGACAAGTACACCTTGCAAAACGGCCGCGCTTTTATGAGCGGCGTGCAAGCGCTGGTGAGGCTGCCGCTGCTGCAGCGCCAGCGCGACGCTGCGGCAGGTTTGAACACCGCCGGTTTTATCAGCGGCTACCGGGGCAGTCCGCTGGGCACTTATGACCAAGCGCTGTGGGCCGCCAAAAAGCATTTGGCCGACAACCACATCGTCTTTCAACCGGGGGTGAATGAGGAGCTGGGCGCCACCGCCGTCTGGGGCACGCAGCAGCTCGACCTGTACCCGCAGAGCAAAAAATACGATGGCGTGTTTGGCATTTGGTATGGCAAAGGGCCGGGCGTGGACCGCTGCTCCGACGTGTTCAAGCACGCCAACATGGCCGGCACCGCGCAGCACGGCGGCGTGATTGCCATTGCCGGCGACGACCACATCAGCAAAAGCAGCACCGCCGCGCACCAAAGCGACCACATCTTCAAAGCCTGCGGCACGCCGGTGTTTTTTCCCAGTTGCGTGCAAGATATTTTGGACATGGGTTTGCACGCCTTTGCGATGAGCCGCTTTTGCGGTCTGTGGTCGGGCATGAAGACGATTCAGGAGGTAGTCGAGTCCTCCAGCAGCGTGCTGGTCGATCCAGACCGCGTAAAAATCGTCATGCCCGAAGATTTCGCCATGCCGCCCGGTGGCCTGCACATCCGCTGGCCCGACGCGCCGCTAGAGCAAGAAGCGCGCTTGATGGACTACAAGTGGTACGCCGCGCTGGCCTATGTGCGCGCCAACAAGCTCAACTACAACGTCATCGCCAGCCCGAGCGACCGCTTTGGCATCATCGCCAGCGGCAAGGCCTACAACGATATGCGCCAAGCGCTGGTCGATTTGGGGT
>JAGNUJ010000147.1 GCA_017987055.1 Giesbergeria sp. | reverse complement strand
CGCTGCGCCTGCCCAAAATGCCCGCAGCCGATAAACGGCAGCGGCCCGCGCAGCGCCGACAGCGGCGACGGGTGGTTGGCGCACAGCACTAAATGCCCACTGTCCGCTGTAATCAACGCCCGCTTGGCCTGCGCGTGCGCGCCCCAGAGCATAAACACCACTGGTTGCGCGCCCTGCGCGATGTGGCTCAGCAGCGCGTCGGTCAACAGCTCCCAACCTTGGCGGGCGTGGCTGGCGGGCTGGGCTTCTTCCACCGTCAAGCAGGCGTTGAGCAGCAGCACGCCTTGCTGCGCCCACGCCACCAAACTGCCCCCGGGTGCGGGGAACGCTGGCGGCGGCACACCTAGATCACGCTGGATTTCTTTGAAGATATTGCGCAGCGACGGTGGCACGCGCACACCGGGCGCGACCGAAAACGCCAGCCCTTCGCCTTGACCACGCCCGTGGTAGGGGTCTTGGCCGAGGATGACGACGCGCACCGCCTCGGGCGGCGTCAGCTCCAGTGCGCGCAGCGGCTGTGGCGGAAAAATCACCGCGCCCGCGTCCAAGCGCGCCTGCAAAAACGCCAGCAGCTGCTGGCCGGCGGCGCTGGCAAAAAAGCGGTCCACCAGCGGCTGCCAACCCGGCGCGACCGGCCAATCACGCGGGTCAGCGCTGCGCAGTTGGGTGGGGGCGCTGCTGTCAGCACCAAACAAATCATTGTCAGTCAAATCGGCCTCTAGCCCTTTAGATACGGGCGCTAGCAGCTATTATTTTTGATAGCTAAACACTGTCAAGCAAACAACTGCGCCAGCGCCAAACCGGGGTCGTCGGCGCGCATAAAGGCTTCGCCGACCAAGAAGGCGTGGACGCCGGCAGCGCGCATTTGCTGCACATCGGCGGGCGTCAAAATGCCCGACTCGGTAATCAACAAACGCTCGGCGGGCACGTCTTTCATCAGGTCGAGCGTGGTTTGCAGGCTGACTTCAAAGGTGCGCAGGTTGCGGTTGTTGATGCCAATCAGCTCGGTTTGGAGCTTGAGGGCGCGCTCCAACTCCGCCGCGTCGTGGACTTCGACCAGCACCGCCATGTCCAAATCGCGGGCGATGGCTTCAAAATCTTGCAGCTGCGCGTCGTCCAAGCAGGCGGCAATCAACAGCACCGCGTCGGCGCCCATCGCGCGCGATTCGTAGATTTGGTAGGCATCGACCATGAAGTCTTTGCGCAGCACCGGCAGTTGGCAGCTGGCGCGCGCTTGCTTCAAATAGTCAACGCTGCCCTGAAAAAACTGCTTGTCGGTCAGCACCGACAGGCAAGCGGCGCTGGTGGTGCCGTCGCCATCGGCGTAGCTTTGGGCAATGTCGGCTGGCTCAAAGTTGGCGCGGATTACGCCTTTGCTGGGGCTGGCTTTTTTGATTTCGGCAATTACCGCCGCTTGCTGGCGGGCGATTTTTGCGCGCAGGGCGCCGACAAAATCGCGCGTCAGCACGCGGCTTTCGGCGTCGGCGCGCATGGTGGCAAAGGACAGGCGCTTTTGCGCAGCAGCGACCTCTTGGTGCTTGACGGCGACGATTTGTTGCAGGATGTCGTTCATTTGTGTATCTACCAATGGTTGGTTTAGACGGTTTGCGCCAGCGCTTGGCTGCGCGCGGCCAGTTGGTCGAGCTTGGCACGCGCCGCGCCCGAAGCCAACACCGCCTGCGCCCGCGCCAGCCCGTCAGCCACCGAGCTGGCCACGCCAGCGGCGTACAGCGCTGCGCCGGCGTTCAGGGCGACGATGTCGCTGGCCGGGCCAACAGCGCCGTCCAGCACCGCCAACAGCATTGCGCGCGATGCTTCGGGCGTATCGACCTTGAAAGCACGGTTGCTGGCCATGCCCAAGCCAAAGTCTTCGGGGTGAATTTCGTATTCGGTGACTTGGCCGTTTTTCAGCTCGCCCACCAGCGTGGCCGCGCCCAGACTGATTTCGTCCATGCCGTCGCGGCCATAAACCACCAGCGCGTGCTCAGCGCCCAAGCGCTGCAGGGCGCGCACTTGGATACCAACCAAATCGGGGTGGAACACACCCATCAAAATGTTCGGCGCGCCGGCCGGATTGGTCAGTGGCCCGAGGATGTTGAACAGCGTGCGCACGCCCAGTTCTTTGCGCACCGGGGCGACGTTTTTCATCGCCGGGTGGTGGTTGGGCGCGAACATAAAGCCCATGCCGACCTCGGCAATGCACTGCGCAATGGCGGCGGGGGACAGGTTGATGTGGATGCCCAGCGCCTCCATCACATCGGCGCTGCCGGACTTGCTCGATACGCTGCGCCCACCGTGCTTGGCGGTTTTGGCACCCGCCGCTGCCGCGACAAACATGGCGCAGGTGGAGATGTTGAAGGTGTTAGCACCATCGCCGCCGGTGCCGACGATATCGACCAAGTGCGTACGGTCTTGCACTTGCACTTTGGTGGAAAACTCGCGCATCACTTGGGCGGCGGCGGTGATTTCGCCAATGGTTTCTTTCTTAACGCGCAGGCCGGTGATGATGGCGGCCGTCATCACCGGCGAGAGTTCGCCCTGCATGATCATGCGCACCAGGTGCAGCATTTCGTCATGGAAAATTTCGCGGTGTTCGATGGTGCGCTGCAGCGCTTCTTGCGGGGTGATGGGCATGGGATAGCTGAAAAATAGAGAGCAAAGACCGCCGCAGACAAGCACAGGCTTGTTGGGGACGGCGGCTGGGATAGCAGTGGATTAGCCGGTGACGCCCCACCACGCCAAAGCAGCTACGCCCAAGACGCTGACGGCAATCAGCACCGCCTTCACCACGTTAGGCTGGTCTGCCGATGACGATGCACTGCTGACGCTGCTGCAACTACCGCCACCGCCGCAGCCGCCCGAGCTACAGCCTCCTTGGCTTTTGGCTTGGCTGGGGTGCTGGTTGGCCGCCAGCTCGGCTTGAACTTGGCGCTTGCGCTCCATCAGCGGTGCCAGTTCTTCGGCGCTCAACACGTTGGCGGGGTCGATTTTGTTGAGGATGGTAGTCATGCTGTGCTCACTTTCAAAATGAGAAAACCAAGGCCGGATAGCCCAAGCCGATTAGGCCGCGCCCTGCGCCAAAAAGTTGCGCAGCATGGCATGACCATACTCGGTGAGGATGCTTTCGGGATGGAACTGCACGCCCTCAATCGCCAGCGTTTTGTGGCGCACGCCCATGATTTCGCCGTCCTCGGTCCATGCGGTGACTTCCAGCACCTCGGGGCAGCTGCTGCGCTCAATCGCCAGCGAGTGGTAGCGGTTGACCGTGAACTGCTCAGGCAGACCCGCAAACACGCCTTGCTGCGTGGTGGTGATGGTGCTGGTCTTGCCGTGCATCAGCTGCTGCGCGCGGATGATGTTGCCGCCAAACGCCGCGCCAATGCTTTGGTGTCCCAAGCACACGCCCAAAATCGGCAGCTTGCCGGCAAAGTGCCGGATCGCCGCCACCGAGATGCCCGCTTCTGCCGGTGAGCACGGGCCGGGCGAGATGACCAAGCGGTCTAACTGGCCGGCTTGCAGCAATGCGTCGATCTCAGCCACAGTAATCTCATCGTTGCGCGCCACGGTGACGTCGGCACCCAGCTCGCCAAAATACTGGACGATGTTGTAGGTAAAGCTGTCGTAGTTATCAATCATCAACAGTTTCATGGCGCGGACTCCGGTGGAGTTGCCAGCCCGCGCAGGCGCGCGAACTCGCGGTGTTCATAGGCGATATAGGCTTCCATCATGCTGCGGTAGATGGCTTCGAGCACCTCGGGCGGGCCGCCTTCCACCTCAGTGCGCGCACGCACACGGGCAACGATGGCTTCGATGCGCTCTTCGTCACGCACTTGGGCGTCGCTTTGCTTGATGCGGGCGGCTTGGGTCATGTAGCCGCCGCGCTGCACCAGCAGCGGCACCAGCACGTCGTCGAGCGCGTCAATGTGGCGGCGCACGTCTTCCATCGTGGTGCAGTGCTGTACGTTGTCAATTGCGCGGGTCGTCGTTCCCATCATTCCAGTCCTTCTTCTACGAGTTCAGCGGCGCGCAACAGGGCGCGGGCTTTGTGTTCGGTCTCTTTCCATTCCAGCTCGGGGACGGAGTCAGCAACTACGCCAGCAGCGGCCTGCACATACAACTGGCCGTCTTTGACGATGCCGGTGCGAATCGCAATCGCCAAGTCCATGTCGCCGGCGTA
>JAGNUJ010000044.1 GCA_017987055.1 Giesbergeria sp. | reverse complement strand
TGATTGCCAAGCAGCCGCTGATGTTGACCAACCACGCCGAAACCTTCGACGTGATGATCAACGTACACGGCGGCGGCGAATCCGGCCAAGCCGGTGCAGCCCGCCACGGCATCACCCGCGCCCTGATTGATTACGACGCGACGCTCAAGCCCGCACTGAGCCAAGCTGGCTTCGTGACGCGCGATGCCCGCGAAGTCGAGCGTAAGAAAGTCGGCCTGCACTCTGCACGTCGCGCCAAGCAGTTCTCCAAGCGTTAATTCGCCCGGTTACTGTTTGCCAAAAGGCCGCTGCAAGTTTGCTTGCTGCGGCTTTTTTCGTTGTATGGCGCTCTTTGGTTGGATACGCTCAAAAAGCCCACACTGAAATTAACGTCAACTGCGCGCCCGCCCTGCGCTAGAGCGGCTTTGCAGTAGCATCAAAGCCAAAACCCTGAATTGGAGAAGCCCCCATGAGCGCAGTTGCTGAAAATATTCCCGTCCAAATGCCTGACCAAATGCCTGAGCCGATCATCTTCACCGAGAGCGCTGCGGCCAAGGTGGCCGATTTGATCGCCGAAGAAGGCAACCCCGAGTTGAAGCTGCGCGTGTTCGTGCAAGGCGGTGGCTGTTCGGGCTTTCAGTACGGCTTCACATTTGATGAAATCACCAACGACGACGACACCGTGATGACCAAAAACGGCGTGTCGCTGTTGATTGACGCCATGAGCTTTCAGTACCTGGTCGGCGCGGAGATTGACTACAAGGAAGACTTGCAGGGCGCGCAGTTTGTCATTAAGAACCCCGGTGCCACGTCCACCTGCGGCTGCGGCTCTAGTTTTTCTTAATCTTCCTGATTTCTCAGAGCGCTTTGCCGCTCAAGCGGGGTAAATAGCCCCGAGCACACGGGCGCCTTGAGCGCCCGTAACGCTTTTGAGGTTGCCCGGTGCGCCCAGCAGCGTTTGCCGTGCCAGCCACGCAAAGGCGGCCGCCTCGACTTGCTGCGCTGGCAGGCCGTAAGCGTCAGAAGGCTGCACAGAAACTGCTGGCAGCAAAGCTTGCAGGCGCTGCATCAAATGCGTGTTGAACGCGCCGCCACCGCACACGGCCAGCTGATTGCTCTGTTTTCCATAGCTGCTAGCGCTGGCTGCACAAGCGCTAGCGGTCAATTCGGCTAATGTCGCCTGCACGTCTTGTGGCGCAGCATCTGGGTAAGCGCTCAGCTGCGCGTGCAGCCAGTCGGGGTTGAACAGATCGCGTCCAGTGCTTTTGGGCGGTGGTTGTTGCAAATACGGCTCGGCCAAGCATTGCGCTAGCAGCGGCGCCAACACCGTGCCGCCTGCCGCCCACGCGCCGCTGCGGTCAAACGGCTGGCCGGTGTGGCGCTGGCACCAGTAATCCATCAGCGCATTGCCCGGGCCGCAGTCAAAGCCCAGCACTTCACCCTCAGCGTCGTCTGCAGCGCCAAGCACGCTCAAGTTGGAGATGCCGCCAATGTTTAGCACCAGCATGCTGGCCTGCGGCTGGGCAAACACATGTTGGTGAAACGCCGGCACCAGCGGCGCGCCTTGACCGCCGGCGGCCACGTCGCGGCTGCGAAAGTCGGCGATCACGCTGATGCCAGTCAGCTCGGCCAGCAGGGCGGGGTTGTTCAGTTGCAGCGTGTAGCCGGTGCCGTCGAATGCTTGCGGCCGGTGGCGCACGGTTTGGCCGTGGGCACCGATGGCGCGCACCGCGCTGGCGTGGATGCCGCTGTGCGCCAGCAGCGCCTGCACCGTTTCGGCATAGACGCGCACCAGCGCATTGGCGGCCAGCGCGGCGCGGTGCAATTCGTCAGCGCCCGAGGTGTTCAGGGCCAGCAGTTCTGCTTTCAATTCAGGAGCTAGCTGCGCGCTCTGGTGCTGGGTTACAAGGCATTTTGACCCTGAAAAATCCGCCAAAACCGCGTCCACCCCGTCCAGCGAAGTGCCCGACATCAAGCCGATGTAGAACTCAGGCACGGGCGCGCTGCAGCAGTGGCTGGGCTTAGTTGGCGCTGGCTTGCTGGATCAGCGCGGCCGAGTCGAGCTGCGTGCGCATCACGGCGCTCAGGCGGTTGAACTCAGGGCGCGCCGCTGGCGAAACTGGCGCAGCTGCCTCGCTTTGCTTGGCAATCAGCATGGGGTCTTGGTGCTGCCCGTTGACACGGAATTCGAAGTGCAGGTGCGGGCCAGTGGCCCAGCCGGTCGCGCCCACGGCACCTATGGTCTGGCCTTGCTCTACCGCTTGATTGGCACGCACATCGATGCGGCTCAGGTGGGCGTACACGGTGACATGCTGGTTGCGGTGCTTGATGAACACCACATTGCCAAAGCCGTTTTGCGTGCCAGCAAACTCGACCACGCCATCGCCGATGGTGCGCACGGCCGTGCCGGTGGGCGCAGCAAAGTCGGTGCCCAAGTGGGCGCGCCAAGTCTTGTGGATGGGGTGAAAGCGCATGGCAAAGCCGCTGGAGACCCGCGAGAACTCTAGCGGCGACGTGAGGTAGGCGCGGCGCAGGCTTTGGCCGTCTAGCGTGTAGTAAGCGCCTTTGCTGGCACTGGGCTCTTGAAACCAGACCGCTTGGTGCGTTTTGCCGTTGTTGTGGAACTCGGCGCTGAGCACGCGGCCGCTGCGCAGCGGCTCGCCGTCGGCTTCGAGCGTTTCGTAGACCACCGAGAAGCGATCGCCCTTGCGCAGCGCGCGGCGAAAGTCGATATCGCCCGAGAACAGCTCTGCCAGCTGCACGGCCACGCCGTCGGGAATGTTGGCATCGTCGGTGGCGGCAAACAGCGAGCTGTGGATGACGCCGCCAGCCAAGCGGCTAGACGTTGTCAGTGGCGCTGCGGTGATGTGCGAGGCAAAGCCGTCACCGCTTTTTTCAATCACCAAGCGCTGGAACAGGCCGTCATCGTCGTGCGCCCAGCGGGCGGTGATGCGCAGCAGGCGGTGGTCATCGGTGGTTTCGGCCGAAACGATGCGGCCGGTGCGTCCCAGCAAGTTGCGCTGGGCGTTGCTGTCGCGGCGTAAAAAGGCGGCGGCTGCCGGATCGGCTACGCCCAGGCGCTGCAGCAGCGATTCTGGGGTGTCGCTGGCGCGCACTTGGCCGGAGCGGTGCAGAGAAAAACTGGGGCGATCGACCAATTCGGCCAAAGATTTGCCGCTGGCGAGCGATTCGACTGGCTGCTCGAATAGGCGCACCGGCAAGTCCAAGGGATCGGGGCCAAAGGAGGCGACAGCAAAAGCACCACCGCCACCGGTCAATAAGACGGTGGCCAGTGCAGTAGTAATTCGTTTGGGGTGTTGCTGAATGCTACGTGACAGGCGGGCAAGCAAAGCTTGGCTCGCAGCGGTGAAACCGTTTTTCAAAGGTAAATCCCCAGGGTGAGCGTGTGTCCGCAGGGCATCGGGCTGGGTCAGCACGAGGGCTTTGGAGCGCACAAACTGTCAGGCTGCAGCCGTTCGTCCGTTGTAGTGGGTCGAAAGGGCGGGGATACGTAGAATCCGCCACTGCAATGAGGCACGAATTATAGCCAAGGCGATGCTTTGGAGTTACGGGAAAACCCTTATGAATCAAGATTTTGTTACACCTTTAGTGCCTTGCGAAGCCGTGCAGCAGGCGCTTGAAATCTCGCTGCGCGGCGTTCAAGAATTGCTGCCGCAGGACGAGTGGGTCAAAAAATTGACCCGCTCGCAGGCGACGGGTCAGCCGCTGCGCATCAAGCTGGGTTTGGACCCGACAGCACCCGACATCCACATCGGCCACACCGTGGTGCTGAACAAAATGCGCCAGCTGCAAGACCTCGGCCACCAGGTGATTTTTTTGATTGGCGACTTCACCAGCCTGATTGGCGACCCGTCGGGCCGCAACAACACGCGTCCGCCGCTGACGCCCGAGCAAATCAAGCACAACGCCGAAACCTATTACCAGCAAGCCAGCTTGGTGCTGGACCCAGCTAAGACCGAGATTCGCTACAACAGCGAATGGTGCGAGCCGCTGGGCGCCACCGGCATGATCCAGTTGGCCGCCAAATTCACCGTGGCGCGGATGATGGAGCGCAACGATTTTCACGACCGCTTCAAAGCCGGCACGCCGATTGCGGTGCACGAATTTTTGTACCCGCTGATGCAGGGCTACGACTCGGTGGCTTTGAGAGCCGATTTGGAGCTGGGCGGCACCGACCAAAAGTTCAACCTGCTGATGGGACGCCACCTGCAGCAGGAATACGGCCAAGAGCCCCAATGCGTGCTGACCATGCCGCTGCTGGTCGGGCTGGACGGTGTGGAGAAGATGTCCAAGTCGAAAAACAACTACATCGGCATCACCGAAGACGCCAACACCATGTTTGCCAAGGTGCTGTCGATTTCGGACACGCTGATGTGGGACTGGTACACGCTGGTGTCGTTCAAAAGCTTGGCCGAGATTGCCGCGCTCAAGGCCGAGGTGGCTGCCGGGCGCAACCCGAAAGACGCCAAAGTCGCACTGGCCAAAGAGTTGACCACACGCTTTCACAGCGCAGCGGCGGCGCAGGCGGCCGAGCAAGACTTCATCAACCGCAGTAAAGGCGGCGTGCCTGACGAGATTGACGAGGTCACGTTGAGCGGCGCGCCGCTGGGCATTGGCGCGTTGCTCAAGCAGGCCAATTTGACGCCCTCGACCGGCGAGGCCAACCGTTTGGTCGATGGCGGCGGCGTGCGCGTCGATGGCAGCGTGGTCAGCGACCGGGGCTTGAAGCTGGACGCCGGCACCTATGTGGTGCAGGTCGGTAAGCGCAAATTTGCCCGCGTCACGCTGGCTTAAACCGAGCACTACCCATGACACCCCTTGACATCCTCATCATGGCCGCTGGCAAAGGCACGCGCATGAAAAGCCGTTTGCCCAAAGTCTTGCAGCGCTTGGCCGGGCGCTCGCTGCTGCAGCATGTGCTGGACCAAGCGGCGCATTTGCAGGCGCGCAGTGCCATTGTTATCACCGGCCACGGCGCTACAGAAGTAGAAGCTGCTAGCGCAGGTAAACAAAGGGCTGGAGGCACTTTTGACCCACAATTTGAGCTGAAATTCGTCCGCCAAGAGCCGCAACTGGGCACCGGCCACGCGGTGCAGCAAGCGCTGCCGCAGCTGCGCACCGATGGCACGGTGGTGGTGCTGTCGGGCGACGTGCCGCTGACCCAGCCCGAGACCCTGCGCGCGCTGATTGCGGCCTCGCAAAGTGTGGTCGATGACGTCCACGAAGGCGCGCTGGCGCTGCTGACCGTGACGCTGCCCGAGCCGGGCGGCTATGGCCGCATCGTGCGCAGCACAGACGGCGCCGTCCAAGGCATCGTCGAGCACAAAGATGCCAGCGCCGCGCAGCGTGCCATCACCGAGGTGTATAGCGGCATCCTCGCCGTGCCGGCGCGCCTGCTGGCACCGTGGCTAGCGCGCCTGACCAATCACAACGCCCAAGGCGAGTACTACCTGACCGACATCGTCGCGATGGCGGTCGCCGACGGCGTGCCAGTGTTGGCGCACCGCATCAGCGACGCGCTGCAAGTCGCCGGCGTCAACAGCCCGGTGCAACTGGCCGAGTTGGAGCGCGCCCACCAACTGCGCCAAGCCCACGCGCTGATGGAGCAGGGCGTGCGCCTGGCTGACCCGGCGCGCTTTGATGTGCGCGACGACCAACGCAGCGGCGCGCGCGGCGAGCTGGTCTGCGCTCAGGACGTGGAAATCGACGTCGGCTGCATCTTTACCGGCCGGGTGGAGCTGGGCGAAGGCGTACAGATTGGCGCGCACTGCTGCATTGCCAACGCCACGATTGCGGCGGGTGCGGTGATTCACCCCTACACCCACATCGACGGCGAGCAAGCCGGCGTGGCCGTCGGCGAAGGCGCGCTGATTGGCCCGTTTGCCCGCCTGCGCCCCGGCGCACAGTTGGGCCGCGAGGTGCACATTGGCAACTTTGTCGAAGTCAAAAACTCCACGCTGGCCGACGGTGCCAAGGCCAACCACTTGGCCTATGTGGGCGACGCCACGGTCGGCGAGCGCGTCAACTACGGCGCGGGCAGCATCACCGCCAACTACGACGGCGCGAACAAACACCGCACGGTGATTGAGGCCGACGCGCACATTGGTAGCAACTGCGTGCTGGTGGCGCCGGTGACGATTGGCGCAGGTGCCACGGTGGGCGGCGGCTCGACCATCACCAAAGCCGTGCCAGCGGGTGCGCTGGGTGTGGCGCGCGGCAAGCAGCTGGTGTTGGCCCATTGGGCGCGCCCCGCAAAACAGCCCAAGCCATGACCATGACCGAGACAGCAGCAGACACTGCCGCAGAGGTGCAACAACTGCGTGCCCAACTGGCGCAATTGCGCGCTGCGCAAGAGGAGTTTTTGCGTGCCGTCTCGCACGACCTGCGCGCGCCGCTGCGCCACATCACCTCGTATGGCCCGCTGGTGGCCGAGCTGCTGCACGACGCCGGCCTGCAAGGCCAAGCGCTGCAAGAGGCGCAAGAATTTTTGACCACCATGGACCAATCGGCGCGGCGCATGGGCCGGATGCTGGACGGCCTGCTGAGCCTGTCACACATTGCCCGCACGCCGCTGCAGCGCCAGCCGGTGGCGCTCACCGCACTGGCGCACGAGGTGCAAGCCGCGCTGGCCGCCCAAGCGCAGGCGCAGCAGCGCGCCGTGCAATGGCACATTGCACCCGATTTGCCCAGCGTGCATGGCGACGCGGCGCTGCTGCGCCAGTTGTTGGCTGAATTAATGGGCAACGCGCTGAAATTCACCCGAGGGCGCGATCCGGCGCGTATCGCCGTCACCGCAGAGCACAGCGCCGATGGCCATCTGGTGCTGCGCGTGCAAGACAACGGCGTGGGCTTTAACCCAGCGCAATCGGCGGGGCTGTTTGGCGTGTTTCAGCGCCTGCACCGCGAGGCGGAATTTGACGGTGTCGGCACGGGCTTGGCGGCGGTGCGCGCCATCGCCCAGCGCCACGGCGGCGATGCCAGCGCCACCGCCGCGCCGGGCGCGGGCTGCACCGTCAGCGTGTGTTTTTCCACTTGAATTTGCACGACTGTGGCCTGATGTTGTGACCTATTCGCTGGAGAAAACCACCATGACCCAAGCCCCGCACATCGTTTGCCCGCACTGCCACACCACCAACCGCGTGCAGTCCGAGCAACTCACCAACGCGCCCGACTGCGGCAGCTGCCACCAGCCGCTGTTTGTTGGCGCGCCGCTGGAGCTGGACGCCGCCAGCTTTGCCAAGCAATTGCAGCGCAACCACATTCCGGTGCTGGTCGATTTTTGGGCACCGTGGTGCGGCCCGTGCCGGCAGATGGCGCCGGCCTTTGCCCAAGCCGCCGCGCAGTTAGAGCCGCATTTTCGTCTGGCCAAACTCAACACCGAAGCGCTCCCACAGCTGGCCGCGCCCTACCACATCCGCAGCATTCCGACGATGGTGCTGTTCAAAAATGGCAAAGAAGCAGCGCGCATTTCGGGTGCGCTGGGCGCTGCTGACATCGTGCGCTGGGTGCAGTCGGTGCAGGTGTGATTTAGGTGGCAGGTGCGGGCGTTGGCGCGGAAGTATCCGCCAACCACGCCGCCACCGCCTTGACCCGCGCCGCGTGGATCAATTCACCGACTTTTTGGCCTGTAACGCCCGCTGCTGCTGCGCTAGCAGCTATCACACTGGTAGCAACCGACTGCACCGCCAGCAGCGCATCGCCCAGCCGCTGGCGCTGCGGGTAGGGCGATTCTTCCAAGCCCAATCGCCCGCGCGCGTCGCACTCGCAGGCCAGCAAAATGTCGGCAAAGCGCTCGGGCTTGCGGATAGCGTCGCAGCGCTCCAGCAGCCGCACCAGTGCGGCGGCATTCAGTTCGCCGCTGCGGTGGATGTTGCCGTGCTCGCGCGCCACCACGTCGGCTATTTCGCGGCAGTCCACCGGCACGCGCAGCCGCGCCGCCAGCCCTTTGAGCAACTGCGCGCTGCGCTGCTCGTGGCCGATGTGGCGCGGCAGCACGTGCGCCGGCGTGGTCGCCTTGCCCAAGTCGTGCGTCAGGCAGGCAAAGCGCACCGCCAGCGGTGCATCCAGGCGCGCGGCCATGTCCAGCACCATCATCAGGTGGATGCCGGTGCAGATTTCCGGGTGGTACTGCGCGCGCTGGGGCACGCCCCACAGGCGGTTGACTTCAGGCAGCACCACGGCCAGCGCGCCGCAATCACGCAGCACCTCGAACATGCGCGACGGTTGTTCTTCCATCAACCCACGCGCCAGTTCTTGCCAGACGCGCTCGGCCACCAGATGGTCGGCCTCGCCGTGCGCCACCATTTCGCGCATCAATGCCATCGTCTCGGGCGCCACGGAAAAATCCGTAAAGCGCGCCGCAAACCGTGCCACGCGCAGGATGCGCACCGGGTCTTCGCGAAACGCATCGGTCACATGGCGCAAAACGCGCTGTTGCAGGTCGCGCTGGCCGTTATAAGGGTCAAAAATGTCTCTAGAGCTTGCCCAGTCTGCGCTGGCAGCTATCGCATTGATAGTGAGATCGCGCCGCGCCAAGTCTTCTTCCAGCGTCACCTCGGGCGAGGTTTGCACCACAAAGCCGCGATAACCGCGCCCGCTTTTGCGCTCGGTGCGTGCCAGCGCATATTCCTCGCGCGTTTTGGGGTGCAGAAACACCGGAAAATCGCGCCCCACCGGCAAAAAGCCCTGCGCCAGCATTTGCTCGGGCGTTGCGCCCACCACCACCCAGTCGCGGTCACTGACCGCACGCCCTAACAGCCCATCGCGCACCGCGCCGCCGACCATGTAAATTTTCATGCGCCCAAGTGTAGGGTTTGCACAAAAGCGTTTTAATCACCCCATGCATACCACCGCACTCGTTCTTTTCTCTGGTGGGCAGGACTCCACCACCTGCTTGGCCCATGCCTTGGAGCGCTATGAGCGCGTTGAAACCTTGGGCTTTGACTACGGCCAGCGCCACAGCGTGGAGATGCAGGCGCGCAGCGTGGTGCTGGCGCGGCTGCGCGAGCGTTTTCCGCAATGGGAGCCGTTTTTAGGCGAAGACCATGTGCTCAGCCTTGACGTGCTGCGCCAGATGGGCGGCTCGTCGCTGACCGAGGACGTGGCGTTTGCCATGCAGGCCGATGGTTTGCCCAACACCTTTGTGCCGGGGCGCAATCTGCTGTTTTTGACGCTGGCCGGTGCGCTAGCCTATCGGCGCGGCTTGCAGGTGTTGGTGACGGGTGTCTGTGAGACCGATTTTTCAGGCTACCCGGACTGCCGCGACGACACCATGAAGGCGATGCAACTGGCGCTGAACCTGGGGCTGGCGCAGCGCCTGCGCATTGAAACGCCGCTGATGTGGATCGACAAAGCCGCCACTTGGCGCATGGCTGAATCGTTGGGCGGACAGGCGCTGGTGGACTTGATTGTCGAAGACACGCACACCTGTTACCAAGGTGAGCGTGGCCAGCGCCACGACTGGGGTTATGGCTGCGGCGCTTGCCCGGCTTGCGCGCTGCGGGCGCGCGGCTGGGCCGGTTACCGTGGACAAGAGGTTGGCGCCGTATGAGCACCGAGTTTTTGGCCTCGCTGAGCGCAGCTGCGCTGCCACCGCCCGAAGGCAGCGCCGCCCAATGGCAAGAGCGTGCAGAAAACCTGCAAGAGCGGGTCGATAGCCTGCAAGAAATTCTGGCCAAGCCGCTCAATGAAATCCTTGCCGAGCGCGAAAAATCCCAAGAAGCTGCCGCCGCGTGGGATGCGTTTGGCGCGATGTGGATGCTGTCGCAGCGCGCTATGCGCCGCGTTGCCGTGGAGTTGGCAGCTGCTCAGGGCGTGACTGAGGCCGAAGTGGTGGCGCGCGCCCTGCGCTACGCCAACGAGGTGCTCAATGGCGATGGCGAAAACTTGGGCGGCACGATTGTTGAAGCACAAATGGCGCACATCGAGCGCCACAAGCCGTTTTTGCGCAAGCAGTTCAGATAGGCCACACCACGCCGTTGTCATTCAAGATGGCATCGAGCGGCAGGTCGTGCGCTTCGGGCGTGAAGTCGTCCACATAGCCATTCGTATAACCCAGCCCGACAGTGAACGGCAGCGGCTGCAGCGTCGCCAGCGTGCGGTCGTAAAAGCCGCCGCCGTAGCCCAGCCGGTAACCGCCCGCTGCGTAACCCACGCAGGGCACCAACAGCAGCGTTGGCACGATGAGTTCGGTGTCTTTGGGTTTGGGTATGCCGTAGGCGTCTTCTTCCATCGGGCAGCCGGGATACCACGCGTGAAAAGTCAGCGTTTTGTGCTGTTTGTTGATCACTGGCAGCGCGATGCGGCGCAGTTGCGGCTCGTCGAGCAGCTCGCCGTCCTCCTTCCAGCGGTGCAGCGCCGGCAGCGGGTCAAACTCGCCTTTGATTGGCCAATAGGCACCAATCACCGTGTCGGGGCGGTGTACCAGCCAAAAGCGCAGCACCTGCTGCAACAAGTCGGCGCGCGCGAGGCGGTCGGGCAGGTTCAGGCGCTCTTGCACCAAGGCTTTTCGCAGGGCGGCTTTGTCCATCGGATAATTCCCTTATGCAACTGCTCAAAATTTTGACACCATTGGCGGCTTGTGCGGCGCTCGCCACCGCTGCTTTTCCTTTGTCTGCCCAGCAGACGGCGCAGACTAGCGTGTCTGCTGCACAGACCCAAGGCGATGCCACCTTGGTCGAGATGCAGCAAGCCTTTCGCAAGTCTGACCGCAAACGGCTGACCGCTTTGCTACCCCAAGCCCAAGGCCACGCACTGGAGCCGTGGGCGGCCTACTGGGAGCTGCGCGCCCGCTTGGACGAGGCCAGCGAAGCCGAAGTATCCGCCTTCTTGCAGCGCTATGCCGGCACTTACCAAGAAGACCGGCTGCGCAACGACTGGCTGCTGCTGCTGGGCCAGCGGCGCGACTGGGAGCGCTTTTCTGACCAGCACCCGCACTACCGCATGTCCGACGACCGCGAAGTGCAGTGCTACGCGCTGACGATTCAGTACATGGGCACCACCATGCCCGCCCCGGCCATTGAACAAGTGCGCAGCAACTGGTACGGCCAGCGCAATGCCGACGACGGCTGCACCCACGCCGCCGGCGAGCTGTTCACCGCTAAGCAAATCTCGGCGCTGGACGTCTGGCGCAAGGCGCGTCTGGCGGTAGAGGGCAACCGCCTGCGCGCCGCGCGCGATGCCGTCACCATCGTCGCGCCCGAGATGCTGACCGAGGTCAGCGAGCTGCACAGCAACCCAAGCAAATATTTGCGCAGCCGCGCCACCGCCGCCTCGCGCCCGCGCCAAGAGCTGATGGTGCTGGGGCTGATTCGCTTGGCCAGCAGCGACCCGGACAGCGCGGCCGATTTGCTCGAAAACAAATGGGGCGGTCAGCTGACCCCCGAAGAGCGCAACTGGACGTGGGGCGTGATTGGCAAGCAAGCGGCGTTTCGTTTGTCGCCCGCAGCGATGGGTTACTTCAACAAAGTCGCCAAAGACAGCGATTTGAACGACGAGCTGCTGGGCTGGAAAACCCGCACCGCCTTGCGCGCTGGCGACTGGAAAGCCGTGCGCCACGCCATCGACGCCATGAGCGCCGAAGGCCGCAGCGATAGCGCCTGGGTGTATTGGAAAGCGCGTGCCTTGTTGCACGGCAAGCCCAGCGATGCGCAGCGCGCCCAAGCGCAGCAACTGCTGCAAAGCATTGCCAGCCAGCGCGGTTTTTATGAGCAGCTAGCCCTAGAAGACTTGGGTCAGCGCATCACCGTACCACCCGCCCCCGCACCGCTGACAGCGCAAGAAAAGGCGCAAGCGCGCGCCAACCCAGCGCTGAGCCGAGCGCTGTACGCCATCTCGATCGGCCTGCGCAGCGAAGGCGTGCGCGAGTGGAATTACGCCACCAACTTGCACCACCCCGGCGGCATGGCCGAGCGCGAGCTGCTGGCCGCTGCCGACTTGGCCTGCCAGCACGAGGTGTGGGATCGCTGCATCAATACCAGCGAGCGCACCACCGGCGCGGCCGATTATTCGCAGCGCTTTCCGATGCCCTACCAAAGCACAGTGGTAGCGCGCAGCCACAACATTGGCCTCGACCCGGCCTATGTGTATGGCCTGATTCGGCAAGAAAGCCGCTTCATCATGGACGCGCGCTCCGGTGTTGGCGCGTCGGGTCTGATGCAGGTGATGCCAGCGACGGCGCGCTGGACAGCGAAAAAAATCGGCCTGAGCAACTTCACCGCCAACCAAATCAACGACCGCGACACCAACATCACCATCGGCACCGCGTATTTGAAGCTGGCGCTGGACGACTTTGCCGGCTCGATGCCTATGGCAGCGGCTGCGTATAACGCTGGCCCTGGCCGCCCGCGCAAATGGCGCGAAGGCCCGGTGCTAGACGCCGCCATCTGGGCAGAAAACGTGCCGTTCAGCGAGACGCGCGATTACGTCAAAAAGGTGCTGTCCAACACCACCAACTACGCCGCCATCCTGACCGGCCAGCCGCAGTC
>JAGNUJ010000146.1 GCA_017987055.1 Giesbergeria sp. | reverse complement strand
AGCCCGACGATGACGGCTTCGCACTCAATGTCGGCAATTTTTTGCGCTGCTGCTTGCGCGTCGGAGGAGTCGTCTTTGACTGTGGTGGTGACCACCGGGGCAATTTTGAGCTGCGCCATCACCGCTTGCACGCCGGTCTGCACGTCTTTGCCAAAGGTGTTGTTTTGGTAAACCAAGGCAATGCGCTTGATGCCCAACGTGGTCAGGTGGCGCACGATTTTGTCGGCCTCATCGGCGTAGCTGGCGCGGATGTTGAACACATTGCGCGCGCCTTTGACGCGTGCTAACTGGGCACCGGTGAAGGGGGCAAACAGCGGCACGCCGCTTTGCAGCACCTGTGGCAGCACCGCCTCGATCATGGCGGTGCCCATGCAGTTGAACAAGGCAAAGCAATCGGGCGCGGCCATCATTTGTTCAATGTTGGCTTTGGCGCGGGCTACCTCGTAGCCATCATCTAGTGTGCTCAGCTCAATGGCGCGTCCGTGTACGCCACCGCGCCCGTTGGTGTGCGTAAAAGCCGCCAAGGCCCCTTGGTACATAGCTGAGCCGAGGTCGCCCAGTGGGCCCGTGAGTGCGGTGGATTGGTAAATCCGCAGAGCGTTGCCGGTATTGTCTTTGGGGCCGTCTTGCGCGTGTGCGCCGCTCAGGCCAAGCCAAGGCAAGGCCAATGCGCTGGCGCTGGCCAACAGACTGCGCCGGCTGCGATGGATGGGCGAAGTAGTGGCCAGTGGCTGCGAGGTGTGCATCGAGTGACTCCTAAAAAACAGGTGGTACGGGTCGTGCCCAAAATGGGCATCATGGCTGATATATGAAAAATATGCCCCTGTTTTTCCCATGAGCCACGACCTTTCCCTGCACCAACGCCGCCGCCAGCCTCATTTGCAAGACTTGGAGGGCATTCCGTGGTTAAGCGCATTGCTGCCTGCCGAACGTGCTCACGTATTGCCGAATTTGTTGGTCGGCGACGCCAAAGCGGGCGACTATGTCTGCCGCATCGGGCGACCGGTGACTTATTGGTTTGGCGTGGTCGATGGCCTGCTGAAAATGAGCAGCGACAACCCCGACGGCAGCACCATGACCTTTGCCGGCCTGCCCCCGGGCGGCTGGTTTGGCGAGGGCACGGCGCTCAAGCGCGAGCCCTACCGCTACAACGTGCAGGCGCTGCGCAAAAGCGTGGTGGCTGGCCTGCCAATTGATGAATTTCACTGGCTGCTGGACCACTCGATTGGCTTTAACCGCTTTGTCATGCACCAGCTCAACGAGCGCCTGGGCCAGTTCATTGCCGCGCGCGAAATCGACCGCTCTAACAGCCCCGACCTGCGCGTGGCGCGCAGCTTGGCGGCGCTGTTCAATCAGGCGCTGTACCCCAGTGTCGGTCAAGTGCTGCGCATCACCCAGCAAGAACTGGCCTATTTGGTCGGGCTATCGCGCCAGCGCGTCAACGAGTCTTTGGCCACCTTGCAAGCGCAGGGCGTAATCGAGGTGGTTTACGGCGGTCTGCGGATATTAGATTTAAAGGCCATGCGTGCGGGCATTTTTGGAGACAAATAGGCCTCTAGCCCTTTAAATACGTGCGCTAATAGCTATTGTTTTTGATGGTTAAGGCAGGGTTTATGTGTTTTTTGCAGTGCCAGCCGCTGTACGGCTTTGCGGGCTGATTGAAAATACGCCATGCCTTCTTCGACCCGCCCCCCTGAGCCGCCCGCGTCTTCTGACGCTGCGCCGCCCGCCCCGCGCCCGCTGCTGCGCCGCCCGACGCTGTCGGTGCGCCGCGCGCCACCCGCGCCCGCTGCACCTTCCGCCGCTGCCGGCGATGGTGCCACCCGCCTGAACAAGCGCTTGGCCGAACTCGGCCTGTGTTCGCGCCGCGAGGCCGACGACTGGATCGCCCACGGCTGGGTCTATGTGAACGGCGCCGTCGCCGAGATGGGCGTCAAAGTCACGCCGCAAGACCGCGTCACCGTCGAGCGCGCCGCCCAGCGCCACCAAGACAGCCGCGTCACCATCTTGCTGAACAAGCCGATGGGCTATGTCAGCGCCCAAGCCGAAGATGGCCATGAGCCAGCGGTGTCGCTGATTAACCCGCGCAGCCACTGGCGCGGCGACCACAGCGGCCTGCGCTTTTCGCCGCCGCACCTGCGCGGCTTGGCACCGGCCGGGCGCTTGGACATCGACTCGGTCGGCCTGCTGGTGCTGACGCAAGACGGGCGCATCGCGCGCCAGCTGATTGGCGAGGACTCGACGCTGGACAAAGAGTATTTGGTGCGCGTGATTTATGAAGGCGGCGCGCACACGCCGCGCCACCCCGACGAGCGCAGCGCGCCGTTGCAAGAGATCAACGAGAGCGACCCGGTCAGCAACAACGTCAAGGCGGTGTTTCCGCCGGCGCTGCTAGAGAAGCTGCGCCACGGCCTGAGTTTGGACGGCCAGCCTTTGAAGCCCGCCAAGGTCGAATGGCAAAACCCCGAGCAGCTGCGCTTTGTGCTGGTCGAGGGCAAGAAGCGCCAAATTCGGCGCATGTGCGAGCAAGTCGGCCTCAAAGTGGTGGGCCTCAAACGCATCCGCATGGGAAAAATCGTGCTGGGCAGTTTGCCCGTCGGCCAGTGGCGCTACTTGGCGCCCAACGAGAGTTTTTAAATGTCTGAAGGAAATACTGTGAGTAACGTGAGTAAACAAAAATACCGTCTGGTGACGCGCAGTGATTTTGATGGCCTGGTCTGCGCCGTCTTGCTGAGCGAGCTGGAGATGATTGACGACATTTTGTTTGTCCACCCCAAGGACATGCAGGACGGCAAGATCGAGATCACCGAGCGCGACATCACCACCAACTTGCCCTATGTGCCGGGCGCGCATTTGGTGTTTGACCACCACGAATCCGAAGCGCTGCGCAACGCCGACCGGCGCGACGACAACCACATCATCGAAGTGCATGCGCCCTCGGCGGCGCGCGTGGTTTACAACCACTACGGCGGCAAACCGACCTTTCCCCGCATCACCGATGAGCTGATGGCGGCGGTCGATCAGGCCGACTCGGCGCAGTATTCGCGCGAAGATATTCTGGAGCCGAAAAACTGGGTGCTGCTGAACTATTTGATGGACGCGCGCACCGGTTTGGGGCGTTTTCGCGACTTTCGCATCAGCAACTACGCGCTGATGATGGCGCTGATTCCCTGCTGCGCCACCCACACCATCGAGCAAATCTTGGCGCTGCCCGACGTGCAAGAGCGCGTCGAGCTGTACCAAGCGCACGAGGCTAAAGCCAAAGAGCAAATCCTGCGCTGCGCCCGCCAAGTGGGCAATTTGGTGATCTTGGACTTGCGCCAAGAAGAAACCATTTGGGCCGCCAACCGCTTCTTGATTTACGCGCTGTTCCCCAGCGCCAACATCTCCATCCACGTGATGTGGGGCCTGAAGCAGCAAAACACCGTGCTGGCGTGTGGCAAATCGATTTTGGACCGCAGCAGCCAAACCCACATCGGCCACATGATGTTGGAGCTGAACGGCGGCGGCCACGCGGCGGCCGGCACCTGCCAAGTCGCCAACGACCAAGCGGACGCGGTGCTGGCCAAGCTGACGGCGCGCATCAACCAAGACGGCTGAAGCGGGCGCTGACCAGCACCAAATAAGCACCAAATAAGCATGAAATAGGCTGCTAACGCTTGTACAGCAAGCGCTAGCAGCTATTTTTTTGATAGTTGCCGCGCGGCTGAAAATGCCGCTTGCTTGAAACCGGCGCGCCTTGCCCTTACATGTATTGGGCTAGCGCCTTGGGCGCTGTTTTTTCGTCCCCCGACTTTTTATTGAGCACCATGAGCAAACAAACCCTTTCCTTCCAAGCCGAAGTCGCCCAGTTGCTGCATCTGGTCACGCACTCGCTGTATTCCAATCCCGAAATTTTTGCGCGCGAGCTGATCTCCAACGCCTCGGACGCTTGCGACAAGCTGCGTTTTGAAGCGCTGAACCAGCCCGAGCTGTACGAAGACGCGCCCAATCTGGAAGTGCGCGTGTCGTTTGACCCGGCGGCCAAAACCATCACCATCACCGACAACGGCATTGGCATGACGGCGCAAGAAGCCATTGACCACCTTGGCACCATCGCCAAGAGCGGCACCAAAGACTTCATGGGCAAGCTGACCGGCGACCAAAAGCAAGACGCTCAGTTGATTGGCCAGTTTGGCGTCGGCTTTTATTCGGGCTTTATCGT
>JAGNUJ010000145.1 GCA_017987055.1 Giesbergeria sp. | reverse complement strand
GGCCACGGCACGTTGAAGCTCAATGCCACCGTACACACCATCACCCGCGACGAAGTGCTGTGGACCGATGGCGATGGCGTCGCCCAGCGCACCAGCGTCGATTCCGTGGTGCTGGCGATTGGCGCGCAGCCGGACGACAAAGTCGCCACCGCGCTGGCCGCCACCGGCATTCCGGTGCAGCGCGTCGGCGACTGCGCTGGCCTGAACTACATCGAAGGCGCAATGCACGGCGGCAACGCGGCTGGGCGCACGGTCTAACCAACCGCGTCATGCACAGGCGCTGCCGGGCAGGCGCGCCTGTTACGCTGTTTGGCTCACTGTTTCGCCACATCAGCCGCCCATGACCTCTGCCCTCGTCTGGTTCCGCCGCGACCTGCGCTGCCACGACCACGCCGCCCTGCACCACGCGCTGCGCGCTGCTGAGCGCGTCCACTGCGCCTTCATTTTTGACACCGACATCTTGGACGCGCTGCCCACGCGCTGCGACCGGCGCGTGGACTTTATCCACGCCAGTCTGCAAGCGCTGGACGGCGCGCTGCATGCGTTATCACGCGCCGGCGGCGGCGCGGGCAGCGGCATTTTGGTGCGCCACGGCCGCGCCATAGAACAAATCGTGCAACTGGCCGTTTCGCTAGGCGTGACGCAAGTGCTGGCCAACCGCGATTACGAACCCGACGCCATTGCCCGCGACAAAGCCGTCGCCGAGCAACTGGCCACCCACGGCATTGGCTGGGCAGATTTCAAAGACCACGTGGTGCTGGAACAAAACGAGGTGCTGACCCAAGCCGGCACGCCGTTCAGCGTCTTCACGCCGTACCGCAATGCGTGGCTCAAGCAGGTCGATGCCTTCCAGTTGAAGCCGTATCCAATAGACAAATACGCCGCCCGCTTGGCCGCCAAGCCTGCGGGCGAAACCCTGGTGCCACTGGCCGCACTGGGCTTTACGCCCAGCAACTTGGCGCAACTGCCGATTCCGACCGGCACCCAAGGCGCTCGCCAACTGCTGGCCGACTTTGCCACGCGCATCAGCGACTACCGCACGGCGCGCGATTTTCCAGCGCGCAAGGGCGTGTCTTATTTGTCGGTACACCTGCGCTTTGGCACCGTCTCCATCCGCGAAGTCGCGGCGCTAGCGCACGGACTGGGCCAGCAAGACAACGAAGGCGCGGCAACGTGGCTGTCTGAATTGGTCTGGCGCGACTTTTATCAAATGATTTTGTGGCACCACCCGCGCGTCGTCAGCCACGCTTTCAAGCCGACCTACGACCATCTTTCGTGGGACGACGCCCCCCAGCTGTGGGCGGCGTGGTGCGAGGCGCGCACTGGCTACCCGCTGGTGGACGCCGCCCTGCGCCAATTGCTGCAAACCGGCTACATGCACAACCGCCTGCGCATGGTAGTGGCGTCGTTTTTGACCAAAGACCTTGGCATCGACTGGCGCTGGGGCGAGCGCTTTTTTGCCCAGCACCTCAACGACTACGACTTGGCCGCCAACAACGGCGGCTGGCAGTGGGCCGCGTCCACCGGGTGCGACGCGCAGCCGTGGTTTCGCATCTTCAACCCGACGACGCAATCGCAAAAGTTTGACCCAGAGGGGCGCTTCATCCGCCGCTATGTGCCCGAACTGGCGCGGCTGCCGGACAAGTTTCTGCATGCCCCGGCGACGGCCAGTGCGGCGGTGCTGGCCGCTGCCGGTGTGCGCTTGGGCGTGGACTACCCCGCGCCGGTGGTCGAGCACGCCGTCGCGCGCGAACGCACCTTGCAGCGCTTTGGCTTTGCCAGCGCCCACGCCAAAGAGCTGGCCGAGGGTAAGCTCCACCCCAGCAATCCATCACTTTTTGATAGCTAATAGCGCACGTATTTAAAGGGCTAGAGGCCTAAAAGGCTCTCAATTTCAGCCAAAACGTCCCTATTTGGGGGCGCATTCTTTTGTCACAAGTGAGCAGGAACCATAGTGTTAGCAGTCCCTCTAAGAGAGTGCTAATATAAATAAACGCTGAGAACAAAGGAGTCCCGAATGACCACTCAAACTGGATCCGCCGCGATGGCTACGACCGCCCTGACTGCTGCCAACCCTTGGTCGCTGGTGCCGGCGCTGGGCAATTTGGATGCCTACATTTCCGCCGTCAACCGGCTGCCGCTGCTGACGCTGGAAGAAGAACAAACCGCCGCCCGCCAGCTGCGCGCCAACAACGACGTCGAAGCCGCTGGCCGGCTGGTGTTGTCGCACCTGCGCTTGGTGGTGTCGATTGCGCGCCAATATTTAGGCTACGGCCTGCCGCACGGCGACCTGATCCAAGAAGGCAACGTCGGCCTGATGAAAGCCGTCAAGCGCTTTGACCCCGACCAAGGCGTGCGCTTGGTCAGCTACGCCATGCACTGGATTAAGGCCGAAATCCACGAGTACATCTTGAAGAACTGGCGCATGGTCAAGGTGGCCACCACCAAGGCGCAGCGCAAACTGTTTTTCAACCTGCGCTCGATGAAGCAGCGCTTTCAGGCCGGCGCGGCCGACAACGACACGCACCGCAACACGCTGTCCGAGCAAGAAATCGACCTGATGGCCGACCGGCTCAACGTCAAGCGCGAAGAGGTGATGGAGATGGAAACGCGCATGTCCGGCGGCGATGTGCTGCTGGACCCCGCACCGTCGGACGATGGCGAACAAGCCTTTGGGCCGATTGCCTATTTGGCTGACGCGGCGCACGAACCGACCGCCATGATCGAATCGCACCAGCGCGATGTGTTGTCGTCCGACGGCATTGCGACGGCGCTGGCCAACTTGGACGAGCGCAGCCGGCGCATCGTCGAAGAGCGTTGGCTCAAGGTCAACGACGACGGCTCGGGCGGCATGACGCTGCACGATCTGGCCGCCATCTACGGTGTCAGCGCCGAGCGTATCCGCCAGATTGAGTCGGCCGCGATGAAGAAGATGAAAAAGACGCTGGTGGAGTACGCTTAAGCTCGACTGCGCCCAACCCCAAAAAAAGCGCGCAGCCGCAAGGCTTGCGCGCTTTTTTAGGCCTCAGCCTCAATCATCTGCACGGCTTCTGGCAGCACGTTCCAAGGCGAGCGCAAATCGGCAAACAGCGCCGGAATCGCTGGCGCTGGCACCGCGCGCGAAAAAAACCAGCCCTGAAAAATATCGCAACCCTGCGTCTCTAACAAACGCACCTGCGCTTCTTCTTCCACTCCTTCGGCGACGACTTCTAGCCCCAGCGTGTGCGCCAGCGCAATCACGGCGCGCACCAAGGTGGCGTCTTGCGGGTTGTGCAAAATCGGCTGAATAAAGCTGCGATCGAGCTTGATGCGCGAAATGGGCAATTGCTTCAAATAGGTCAGTGACGAGTGGCCAGTGCCAAAGTCGTCCAGCGATACGCCCACGCCTAGCGCTTGCAACTGGACTAGCAAGCGCCGCGCCAGCATCGGGTCGGCCATCGCTTCGGACTCGGTGATTTCCAATTCGAGCAAACCATGTCCCACGGCATAGCGTTGCAACAGCTCTTGCAACACCTCGACCAAACTGGCCTGACGCAGTTGCAGCGCCGACAGGTTGACCGCAATGCGCAGCGCCATCCCTTGCTGCGCCCACTGCGCTGCTTGGCGGCATGCGGCCTCCAGCACCCAAGTGCCCAGCGGCAAGATGAGCCCTGTCGCCTCGGCCACCGGAATAAAGCGGTCGGGTGGCACGCTACCGAGTTGCGCATCGTTCCAGCGCAGCAGCGCTTCGACGGCGACCATGTGGCCCGTCGCCATGTCAATTTGCGGCTGGTAGTGCAGCGTCAACGCGCTGGTGCCGATGGCTTGCTTGAGCCGCTCGTGCAACAAATTTTTCTCGACGACAGCTTCGCCCATCGCTGCGGCATAAATGACAATGCGCCCCCGCCCGCTCTCTTTGGCGTGGTACATGGCAATGTCGGCGTAACGCAGCAAGGTGGCCGCGTCAGTGGCGTCATCGGGCAAACTGGCCATACCGACACTGCCGGCCAAGCTGACATCAGCGCCGTTGAGCTCAAAGGGCTGCTGCAGCACCTCTAGCAGTTTTTGCGCTACCAAGCGTGCATCACCGGGCTGGGCCAAGTGCGTGAGCAACACGGTGAATTCATCGCCGCCCAAACGCGCCAAGGTGTCAGCGGCGCGCAAACAACCCTTGAGTCGGCGCGCCACCTCTTTCAGCGCTTGGTCGCCGGCGGCATGGCCATAGCTGTCGTTGAT
>JAGNUJ010000043.1 GCA_017987055.1 Giesbergeria sp. | reverse complement strand
GTTTGGCACCGGTAGCACCACGGTGCGCACCACGCAAGACCTGCAAATCATCAGCGGCCTGCCACCGCTGGTGCGCGAGGGCGACCAGTTCCGCGCCCAGTTCACGCTGCGCAACACCACCAAAAAGCCGATGCAAGTGGTGCTGGCACCGCGTGCCACGCTGCTGGAGCTGCCGCCCAAGACGGTAGATTTGGCCGCCGGCGAAACCCGCGAACTGGCGTGGGACGTGACCGCGCCGGCACAACTGGCGCACACGCGTTTTGAGGCGCTGATATGGGAAATCGACGCCACCACCAAGGGTGCCAGCGACGCGCTGAAGATCAGCCAGCGCATCGTCCCCGCCGTGCCTTTGGCGGTGCAGCAAGCGACGCTGGTGCAGGTCGATGGCGCGTTCCAGTTGCCAGTCCAGCCACCGGCCGGCGCACTGCCCGGGCGCGGCGGCCTGCAAATGTCGCTGCAACCGACGCTGGCCAGTGGCCTGCCCGGCGTGCGCGACTGGTGGGCGCGTTACCCCTACAGCTGCTTGGAGCAGCAAGCCAGCCGCGCCATCGGCATGGACGACAGCGAGCGCTGGCTGGCGCTGCTGGGGCAGTTGCCGACCTATTTGGACAGCGACGGCCTGCTCAGCTACTTTCCGCCGCGCAACGGCGACACCCAGCACGGCAGCGACACGCTCACCGCCTACCTGTTGGCCAGCGCCCACGAAGCGGCGCGGCTGAACCCGGCGTTTGCGCTGGCCGACGAGGTGCGCGCGCCGATGGAGCGCGGCTTGATCGACTTTGTCGAAGGCCGCATTGAGCGCCACTTCTGGAGCCCGCGCAAAGACTTGGAGATGCGCAAACTGGCCGCCATCGAAGCGCTGGCGCGCTACGGCAAGGCGCAGGCGCGGATGCTCGACAGCATCACCATCGCGCCGCAGCAGTGGCCAACGCACGCCGTCATCGACTGGATGAGCGTGCTGCAACGCGTGAAAAACATTCCGCAGCACACCGAGCGCTTGGAAGAAGCCCAGCAAATTTTGCGCAGCCGCCTGAGCTACCAAGGCAGCCAACTGGCCTTCACCACCGAACAAGATGACGACTGGTGGTGGCTGATGCAGGGTGGCGACCTCAACAGCGCCCGCCTGCTGCTGGCCGTCATCGACAACCCGGCGTGGAAAGCCGACATTGCGCGTCTGGCCAACGGCTTTATGGCACGCCAGCAGAACGGCGCTTGGCGCACCACCACGGCCAACCTGTGGGGCGGCTTGGCGCTGGCGCGCTTCTCGGCGGCGTTTGAAGCGGCGCCCGTCGCTGGTACGACGCAAGCGGCTTTGGGCGCTGACACCGCCCATGTCGATTGGGCGCAGGTCAAACGCGCCAAGGTGGACGATGCCAGCGGCGCGGCGCACCAAACCAGTTGGTTTGGCGCACCGAACGCACCGGGCCATTGGCAGGGCAACCGCATGTTCTTGCCGTGGGGCACTGGCAAAGCCGCCGCGCAAGCGCTGAGCGTCACCCACAGCGGCAGCGGCAAGCCGTGGTTGACGCTGCAATCGCTGGCCGCCGTGCCGCTGCTGGCGCCGGTCAACGCCGGCTTTGCGATTCAAAAGACCATCACGCCGATAGAGCAGGCCAACAAAACCCTGCCCGCTGGCCAATACACGCGCGGCGACGTGCTGCGGGTGACGCTGCAAGTGAGCGCCAGCGCGCCGATGACGTGGGTGGCGATCACTGACCCGATTCCGGCCGGCGCGACGATTTTGGGCAGCGGCTTGGGGCGCGATTCGGCCATCGCCACGCAGGGCGAAAAGAGCAGCGGCGCTGGCTGGCCGGCGTTTGAGGAGCGCAGCTTCGAGTCCTTCCGCAGCTATTACGAGTACCTGCCCAAAGGCACGGTGACGATGCAATACACGCTGCGGCTGAACAACGTCGGCAGTTTTGCGCTGCCGCCCAGCCATGTCGAGGCGCTGTACGCGCCCGAGATGTCGGGCGCTGCGCCCAATGCGCGCGTGCAGGTGCTGGCTGCGCCCGCGCTGGCAGACGCAGCTTCACAAAAATGATAGCTGCTAGCGCACGTATTTAAACGGATTGAGACCTAAAACTAGCTGCAACCCACTGAATACGTGCGGTTGCAGCTATGGTTTTTTAGCCGCCTGCTGACACAGGGCAAAGCGCTGGCGCTGATAATTCCGGCAAACAGGAGTAGTTTTTATGACAGAGGTGCCTCTAGGGCAGATGGATATGGGTGTGGACGCGGCAACTAGCGCCAACGGCCAAGGCGCTATCCGCGTGGAAGTGGAAGTGATCGCCAAGCTCAATTTGGCGGATTTTCAAAACGCGGTGCCGGCGCTGCAAGCGCTGGCGGTGGTCAACGACACGCCAGCGCCGCTGCAAGGGCTGACGCTGCATTTGACCTCTGAGCCGGCCTTTGTCAAACCGCGCACATGGCACTTGGAGGCGGTGGCCGCTGGCAAAACCTATGACCTGCGCGACCTTGACGTGCAACTGGACGGCGCGCTGCTGTCGCGTTTGACGGAGGCCGAGCCGGCGGTGCTGCACTTTGCGCTGCACCAGCGCCTGCGCACTGAAAGCGTTGACACGGTGCTGGCCAGCTGCGACTACACCGTCGAGCTGCTGGCGCGCAACCAGTGGGGCGGGCTGGGCGACCTGCCCGAAATGGTGGCCGCCTTTGTCCAGCCGAACGACCCGGCGATTGACAAGGTGCTCAAAAGCGCGGCGCTGGTGCTGGAAGCGGCTGGCAAGCCCGGCGCGATGGACGGCTACAGCCAAGGCCCCAAGCGCGCGTGGGAGTTGGCCTCGGCGATTTGGACGGCGGTGCTGCAAAAAAAGCTCAACTACGCCCTGCCGCCGGCCAGTTTTGAGCGCACCGGCCAAAAAGTGCGCAACCCCAGCCAAGTGCTGGACGCGGGCTTGGCCACTTGCCTTGATTTATCGCTGCTGTTTGCGGCCTGCTTGGAGCAAGCCAGCCTCAGCCCGCTGCTGGTGTTTACGCGCGGCCACGCCTTTGTCGGTGTCTGGCTGGGCAAAGAGGTGTTTTCCAGCAGCGTCGTTGACGACATCACCGCCGTGCGCAAGCGCATGCAACTGCAAGAGATGCTGGTGTTTGAGACCACCTTGGCCGCGCAAGGCCAGCCGGTGCGCTTTAGCCAAGCCATCGCCCAAGCCACGCGCCAACTGGCCGAGGCCGAGGACGACAAATTCGAGCTGGTGGTCGATGTCAAACGCGCCCGCATGGCGCGCATCCGCCCGCTGGCGCTGACCGAAGCCATCGCCCCAGCGCCAGCGCCCGTGGACGGCGAGGGCTTGGAGAGCGTGCCCATCACCATCGAAGACGCGCCGACTTTGCTGCGCGATACGCCGCTGGCCGAAATCCCCACCGCCGAACTCGACCCGAAAGACCGGCTGGCGCGCTGGCAGCGCAAGCTGCTCGATTTATCGCTGCGCAACGTGCTGCTCAATTTTCGCCAAGGCAAAAGCGCGTTGTTGTTGGAAGTGGGGGCTGCGGCGCTGGAAGACGCGCTGGCCGCTGGCCAAAGCATCAAACTGCTGCCCAGCCCCGAGTTGATGGTCGGCCAAGACCCGCGCAGCCAACAACTGCACGAGGCGCGCAGTCTGGAAGATTTGCACGGCGCGCACGCTGCCGAGGCCTTGCAGCGCAAAGAAGTCTTCATCCGCTTGGAAGACCAAGAGCTGGACGTGCGGCTGGTGGATTTGTACCGGGGGGCGCGCAATGCGCTGCAAGAGGGCGGCGCCAACACGCTGTTTGTCGCGCTGGGCTTTTTGGTCTGGACGCGCCCGGACAAGCCCGAGGTGCGCATCAAAGCGCCTTTGATTTTGCTGCCGGTGCTGCTCGAGCGCAAAAGCGCGCGCTCGGGCTTTACGCTGCAAGCGCACGAGGACGAGGCGCGCTTTAACCCAACCTTGGTCGAGATGCTGCGGCAAGACTTTCAGCTGGAGCTGGGCGTGCCCGCCGGCGAGCTGGCACCGGGCGAGCACGGGCTGGACATCACCGGCATCTGGACGCGGGTGCGCACCGCCATCAAAAACGTGCGCGGCTGGGAAGTGAACGAAGACGTAGTGCTGTCGGTGTTCTCGTTCGCCAAATACCTGATGTGGAAAGACTTGGTTGACCGCACCGAAGACCTGCGCAAGTCGCCGGTGGTGGCGCACCTGCTGGACACGCCGCGCGAGCCGTACCGCTCCAGCATCCCTTTCCCCGAGCCGCGCCGCTTGGACGCGGAATACCCGCCCGACAAAGTCTTCAGCCCGCTGCCGGCAGACTCCTCGCAGCTGGCCGCCATCATGGCCGCCGCCAAGGGCAAAGATTTCGTCTTGATTGGCCCGCCCGGCACCGGCAAAAGCCAGACGATTGCCAACCTGATTGCGCAGTGCTTGGCCGAAGGCAAGCGCGTGCTGTTTGTCGCCGAAAAGATTGCCGCGCTGGATGTGGTCTATCGCCGCTTGCGCGAAGTTGGGCTGGGGGACTTTTGCCTAGAGCTGCACTCCAACAAAAGCCGCAAGCTCGATGTACTCAACCAACTGAGCCAATCGTGGGACTCCAGCGGCCAGTTGGATGCGGCCAGTTGGAGTGCCAAAGCCTTTGAGCTGAGCCGGCTGCGCGAGCAACTTTCGACCTACGTCGAGCGCCTGCACCGACGCTACGACAACGGCCTGACGATTTACCGCGCCATCGGCCATGTGGTGGTCGGCGCAGCGCTGCCCGAGTTGCCCTTTAGCTGGTCGTCGCCACACGCGCACGACGAAGCCTCGCTGGCGCAGTTGCGCGAGATGGCGGCGCGCTTGCGTGCCAACGCCACGGCGGTGGGTGCTGAGCCATTGGCCGGCGTCGCGCCCTTGGCGGCTATCTACGCCACCGATTGGTCGGTGCGCTGGCAACAAGAGATGGTGCGCGCCGCCCAAACGCTGAAAGCGGCCAGCCAAGAGGCGGCCAGCACTATCGGGCAATTAGCCCAGCAACTGGGGGAGCCATTAGGCGCACAGCATCCCATCGACTGGCCGCCACTGCAGCGCTCGGTGCGCAGCGCACTGGCTGCGCTGGCCGAGGTTTTGCCGCAAGCGGCCGGGCAGTCGTGGGACTTTTGCGCTGCGCCCGACAGTGCGCAAATTTGCGCCGCCCTACAAGTTGGCGTGCAACAACTGGCGCAGCACCGCCAACTGTCGGGGCAGCTGCTGGCGGCGTGGCCGAGTGTGCTGCAAGATCGCTTGTCCCATGCCATCACGGCACTGGAGCAGCGCCAGCGCTTGCATGCTCAATTGGGTCTGCCGTGGCCGGCGGCGGTTTGTGATGACATTGAGCACGGCCTGCGCTGCATTGAGGAAATTGCGCAGCTGCGCCAAAGCCTGTCGGTGTCCTACAGCGCTGAGGTGGCACAACTCAACGTGGTGCAATTGCAACGCGCGTGGACCAAAGCCGAAAAAGCCGTCTGGCCGCTGTCATGGAAAGGCCAACGCGACGTGCGCATGGCACTCGAAGCCGTCACCGAAGGCGCAGGCGAACCCAACGTTGCGCAAGATTTGGCCGCGCTGGTGCGCATCAAAGTGCTGAGCGACCAAGTCGCCCAAGTCAACCCCGGCGCGGCGGCCGATGGCCTGTGGTTTGGCCTGAAAACCCGCACCGAGGACATGCGCAGCGCCCTGCAGGCCAATGCGGCGTTACAAGCTGCGCGTTTTCACCGGCCTTATTCCCTGTCGGCGCTGGTGTCGGTAGCCCAAGGCAGCTGCGGCGAGCGCTGGGCGCGCGAGGCACAGCGCTTGCAAGCGCTGTACGACATTGACCAGCAGCTGGCGCTGTGTGCGCCGTTGGCTGCTGCCAGCCACGGGCTGTGGCGCGGCCACGATACCAATATCGAACTGCTGCGCGCCGCCTTGGCGTTTGAGCGCGAGCGCCAACCGCTGGCCGAACGCGGTAGCTTGCAAGTGGCGCACCCCTTGGTCGCCGACGGCCAGTGCGGCACGCTGCTGCAGCAAGAGCACCGCCGCTTGCAATCGCGCAGCGCGCTGGAAGCGCGTCTGTCCGCTTTGGATGGTTTGGCCAATCACTGCCCCGGCCTGTGGCGCGGCTTGGATACATCCCCCGCAGCGGTCGAAGGCGCGTTGCGCTTTCATGCGGTGCTGCAGACGAGCTTGGCGGGACTGACCGAAGGGGCTGGCGCGCCTAGCGCTGGGGCACAAGCGCTGCGCCAAGCGTTGCAGCAGCTGCTGGGCGCACGCAACCACGAGCTGGCCAGCGGTGGTGCTATCGAACAAACTTGCCAGCAATTGCTGACCGAGTTGGCGCAGTTGGACGCTGCTGTCGCTCACTTTAGCGATCTGGCCGAACAGCCCGAAGCGGTGCGAAACAGTTTTGCCGATAGCAGCCTGAGTGAACTGGCGGCAGTAGCCGCGCGCGTTGAAGCTGGCGCGGGGCAGCTGCACGCGTGGTGCGGCTGGCGCTACGCCAAAACCACGGCGCAGGCTGCTGGCTTGGGCGCGCTGGCCGATGCGATTGAATGCGGCGAGATTGCGCCCGAGCAAGCGCTGCAAGCGCTAGAGGTCAACTACGCCCGCTGGTGGCTGGCCGAAGTGGTGGACGAAGACGACGTGCTCAAGCGCTTCGTCTCGGCCGAGCACGAGCAGCGCATTGAAGCCTTTCGCGCGCTGGACGAAGAATTCACCACCGCCACGCGCCAGTGGATACGCGCCAAACTCAGCGCCAATTTGCCGGCCGCCGACAGCGTCGAGCGCAACAGCGAATGGGGCGTGCTGCGCCGCGAAATCACCAAAAAACGCCAACACCTGCCGCTGCGCCAACTGCTGCAAGAGATTCCCTCGGTGGTGCTGCAGCTGACGCCTTGCTTGCTGATGAGCCCGCTGTCGATTGCGCAGTACCTTTCGGCCAACAGCAGCAACTTTGACATCGTGATTTTTGACGAAGCCTCGCAAATTCCGGTCTGGGACGCGGTCGGTGCGATGGCGCGCGCCAAGCAGGTGGTGATGGTGGGCGATCCCAAGCAGCTGCCGCCCACCAACTTTTTTGGCCGCGAAAACAGCTCGGACGACGACATGCCGGACGTGGAAAGCGACTTGGAAAGCATCCTGGACGAATGCCTGGGTGCCAGCCTGCCAACGCGCAACCTGTCGTGGCACTACCGCTCGCGCCACGAGAGCTTGATCGCCTTTAGCAACCACAAGTACTACGGCGGCGCGCTGGTGACGTTTCCGTCGCCGGCGACGCAGGACAACGCGGTCAGCTTTCACTGGGTGGCCGGGCGCTACGAAAAAGGCGGCGCGCGCACCAACCAGATTGAAGCCAAAGCGCTGGTGGCCGACTTGGTGGCGCGCTTGCAGTCGCCCGAGTTTCGCGCTTCGGGGCTGACGATAGGCGTGGTCACTTTCAACACCGAGCAGCAGCATTTGATTGAAGACCTGCTCGACGCCGAGCGGCGCAAAGACCCCGAGCTGGAGTCGTATTTTTCGGATGCAGAACTGGAGCCGCTGTTCGTCAAAAACCTAGAAAGCGTGCAGGGCGACGAGCGCGACATCATGTATTTCTCTATCACCTACGGCCCCGACATTGCCGGCGCGGTGTCGATGAACTTTGGCCCCTTGAACCGCGACGGCGGCGAGCGCCGCTTGAACGTCGCCGTCACCCGCGCGCGCCACGAGTTGCGCGTGTTCTCCAGTCTGCGCGGTGACCAGCTGGATTTGTCGCGCACCCAAGCCAATGGTGTGCGTGATTTGAAGCACTTTTTGGAGTTCGCCGAGCGCGGCCCCAAAGCGCTGGTCGATTCGCACCACGGCAGCCAAGGCGACTTTGACAGCCCGTTTGAAGCCGGCGTGGCCGCAGCGCTGGAGAGAAAAGGCTGGCGCGTCCACACGCAAATTGGCGCGTCCTCGTTCCGCGTCGATTTGGGCGTGGTCCACCCGGACTTTCCCGGGCGCTATTTGGCCGGCGTTGAGTGCGATGGCGCGACCTACCACAGCAGCGCCACCGCCCGCGACCGCGACAAACTGCGCGAACATGTGTTGCGCGGCTTGGGCTGGGAGATTTTGCGGATTTGGTCGACCGACTGGTGGGTCAACCCGGGCGGCACGCTGGAGAAAATCCATGTTGCCTTGCGCCAACTCTTGATTGCTGACCGCGCTAAAAGCGCTGAAAAGGCCGAAAAACCGCTCGACGCGGCTGAAAATACCATCCAAATCGACCTCTAGCCCAATGAATACGTGCGGTTGCAGCTATTTATTTAATAGCAAAACCGCACGCAAATTCACAGCGCGTCGGTGTGCCCCGGCGCGCGGTTGAGCAGCTGGGTGCGCTCGTCGCCGGTGATGGCGCGGTAGCGCTCGTAGTGGCGCAAGATGTCGGCAATCAGCTCCTCGGGGCGCAGGTATTGGATGTCGTAACCGAGGCGCCCGTCGGCAAAGAAAGTGATCGGCTCAAACACCTGCGTGTTGGCGCTGCTTTTGGCCGCCTCGCGCACCAAGAACACCGGCAGCGTGCGCTCTTGCACTTTGACGCCATAGACAAAGTCGCGCATCAGCGGGTCTGGAATCGTCAGGCGCAGCGTGCCGTCCGCTACTTCTTCGCTGTGAACGGTGGCCTCGACACCGCGCTTGCGCAGCTCGCTGGCGACTTGCTCCATTGCCGGCAGCACGGTGGCGCGCAGGTACTCCAGCACCTCGCTGCGGGTCGATTGGTGGACGATTTGCTCCAGCCGGCGCAGCCAGTGCTGACCGCTCCAGAAGTTGGTCGCTGGCGACAGGTCTTGTGACGAGTGCGCTACGTCAGCCGCCAGCCCGCGCCACAGCCCAAAGCACAGCGCCAGCATGATGACGGCCACCGGCAAAGCAGCGACCAGCGTCATCGCTTGCAGCGCTTTCAGGCCACCAGCGAGCAGCAGCACCACGGCGGTGACGCCCAGTACCGCCGCCCAAAACAGCCGTTGCCACACCGGCGAGCGCGGGTTGCCGCGCGAGGCAATCGAATCGACCACAAACGCACCCGAGTCGGCAGACGTTACAAAAAACACCGCAATCAACACAATCGCTAGCCACGAGACGGCGCTGGTAAACGGCAGGTAGTCAAAGAAGCGAAACAGCAGCGCGTCCACATTGCCGACGGTTTGCGCCAGCGCGCCGTTGGCGACATGGGTGTCAATCCAGATGGCACCGTTGCCAAACACCGTCATCCACACCAAGTTAAACGCCGTGGGCACCAGCAGTACGCCGACGACAAACTGGCGAATGGTGCGGCCACGCGAAATGCGCGCGATAAACATGCCGACAAACGGCGACCAAGAAATCCACCACGCCCAGTACAAAATCGTCCAGCCGCCAAACCAGCCGGCCTCTTGCGTTGGCTCATAGGCAAAGGTGCGCAGCGACATATTGACCAGTTGCGACAGGTAGTTGCCAATGTTTTCGCTCAGCGCTTGGAACAAAAACACCGTCGGGCCGGCCATCAGCACAAAGCCCAGCAGGATGAAGGACAGCGACAAATTTAATTCGCTCAGGCGGCGCACGCCTTTGTCCAGCCCGGTGACGGCCGAGATGCCGGCCAAGCCGACGACGATGGCGATGATGGCAATGCGAAACCCGGTGCTGCCGGTGTCCCAACTGGTCAGTGAACCCAAACCGGCCGACAGCTGCAGCGCGCCATAACCCAGCGTGGTGGCAATGCCAGCAATGGTGCCGACCAGCGCAAACGCATCGACCGCGTCGCCAATCGGGCCGTTGATGCGCTCTTTGAGCAGCGGGTACAGCCCCGAGCGCATGGTGAGGGGCAGGTTGTAGCGAAAGCCGAAGTAGGCCAGCACCAAGCCCATCGCGCCATACACCGCCCAGGCGTGAAAGCCCCAGTGGAAGAAGGTGGACTGCATCGCCTCGCGCGCGGCGGCGGGCGTGCCGCCAATTTGCGTCGGCGGCTTTAAAAAGTGTTGCAGCGGCTCGCCGACGCCAAAGTACATCAGGCCAATGCCCATGCCGGCGGCAAACAGCATCGCCGTCCACGAGACAAAGCTGAAGTCCGGCACCGCATCGTCTGCCCCGAGGCGAATGTCGCCATAACGGCTGGACGCAATCAGCACCAAAAAGACCAGAAAGACGGTGACGACGACGGTGTAAAACCAGTCAAAGTGGCCGACCACCCAGCCCTGTGCGCCGGAGAAAAACCGCTCGGCGCGCTGGGGGTAAAAGCCGCAAAACACCAGCAAGATGCCCAGCACCAGCAACGCCGGCAGCACCACCTTTGGGGCAAAAGTGGTGCGGTGGGAGGCGGTTTGGAACTGCGGCGGCGCTGGGGCGGGGGGAATGGGCGACGCGCTGGGGGCGCGCGCTGGTTCGGGGATGGGCATGGCAGACTCTTTCTTTAAGGGAAAAATATGCGTAGCCTAGTACGCTTGCAAATGTGTAATTTTGCACTTTGTTGCATCCGCTGCGCCCGATGGTGCTGCAGGCGCGTTGCCACCATAGCGCTTTAGCCGCCGCTAAGCCGTCAGTACCGACCCGGCGTTAAGCCGCGGCGTAGCGCTGCTCCAGCGCATCCATCTCGGGCTTGCGCACCAAGCGCTGGCGCTCGGCAAACGACACAACCAGCGCCGGGTCTTCGTCCAAACGGCGCGTTTGCTGCAGCGTGCCCAGCGCTTTTTGCATGCCGGCGACGGCACCTTGCAGTGCGGCGTTGGCGTACAGCACCAGCCCATAGCCCAACGCGCCCAGCTCGTCAGTGCCAAAAATCGGTGTCTTGCCGCCAATCACCATGTTCATCAACTGCGGCGCGGCCAAGCGCTGGGGCAGGCTGCGGATTTCGGCTTCGGTAGTGACGGCTTCGACAAACAAGATGTCCGCGCCGGCCTCGCTGAACAGCTGCGCGCGCTCCAGCGCAGCTTCAAAGCCGTGTACGGCGCAGGCGTCGGTGCGCGCCAAAATCAGCAGGTTTTCGTCATGGCGCGCGTCCACGGCGGCCTTGATTTTGGCTACGGCTTCTTCGGTAGCAATCACCTCTTTGCCCGAAAAATGCCCGCAGCGCTTGGGCGCGACTTGGTCTTCGAGCTGGATGCAGTCGGCACCGGCGCGCTCTAAAACGCGCACCGCGTGGCGCACGTTGAGCGCGTTGCCAAAGCCGGTGTCGGCATCGACGATCAGCGGCAAATGCACCGCGTCACGGATGCGCGCGGTGTGCTCGGCGATCTCGTGCAGGCCCATAAAGCCTTGGTCCGGCAGGCCAAACCACATATTGGTCACGCCCGCGCCGGTGACGTAAATCGCCTCAAAGCCGAGGTCTTCAATCACGCGCGCCGACAGGGCGTTGAACGCGCCAGGCACCAGCACGCCCCGGCGGGCGTTGGCTAAAGCTTTGAGTTGGCGTTTGGGTTGGGAATACATCGGCAATCCTTGTAAAAATAAAAAATAATTTGATAGCTGCTAGCGCACGTGTTGAGTGCGTTTGCGTATCAAAACAGTCTGAAACCCTTTAAAAGCGTGCGCTAGCAGCTATTAAATTAAATCAGGGCGCTGGCAATGCAAGTAGCAACGCAAGCTGCGTGCCAAGTGGGCTGAGGGCGAAAACGCTGGCAAAGCGGCGGTTTTGTTTCAGTCTTGAAATAATGCGCGGCATGAATGAAGCATTTGCCCCGCCGCCCAGCGTCCCGCCGCACATCGTCACCGTTGGCCGCCACCGCATTGCGCGCGTGTTCGAGCGCGTCGCCGAGGGTTTTGAGCACCAAGCGCGCATCACGCACCTGAGCGCCTCGTTCGACAGCGCGGTCGATGCGGTGCTGGCGCTGCACGCGCGCACGCCGATTGACGCGCTGGTGCTGGCGGGAGCCAGCGGCGCATGGATTCGCGCGCGGGTGGAGATTCCCGCCGCTATGGTGGAAGTGCGCGGCTTTGATTTACTGGGCGCGCTGGCCAGAGCGCGCGCGCTGTCGCCGCCAAAGACCAAGGTAGCGCTGGTGACGTTTGGCGCGCCGTCAGCGCAGGTGGCGCAGTTTGAGGCGCAGTTTGGCGCTGGCATTGCGCAGTTGAGCTACCACGGCCCGCAGGACGCTAGCGCCTGCGTGCAAACGCTGCAAGCCGCCGGCATCGGTGCGGTGGTCGCGCCGGGGCTGGTGGCGGATTTGGCGCAAGAAGCCGGCATCGCCAGCGTGCTGCTGCACTCTGACGCCGCTGTGCAGCAAGCCTTCAACGAAGCGCTGCTGCTGGCACGCCAGCGCTTGGCCGAGCGCACGCGCCATCAGCGGCTGGAAACCATCCTCAGCCAGTTGCAAGACGGCGTGGTGGCGGTCGATTGCCAGCAGCGCATTGCAGCGCTGAACCCGGCGATGGCGGCGCTGCTGGGCGCGCCAGCGGCGCAACTGCATGGCCGCGCGCTGGGCAGCGTCGCGCCGCAACTGGACATGGCGCACACGCTGAAATACCAAGAAAGCAGCGAAGCCGTGGTGCAACTGGCCGCCCGCACCCAAGTGGTGCGCCGCGCCCCCATCGTCGAAAACGGCGTGCTGACCGGCGCGCTGCTGGTCTGCCGCGACCCGCACACCATCCACAGCGCCGA
>JAGNUJ010000144.1 GCA_017987055.1 Giesbergeria sp. | reverse complement strand
GAGCCGCAAGAATTTGTAATAGATGGTCAAGATGTGAAAGAACCGATTGGCATGAGCGGCATCCGCTTGGAGGCCAAAATCCACATTGTCACCGGTGCCCAAAGTGCGGCCGAAAACATCATCAAATGCGTGCGCCGCTGTGGCTTGGAAGTGGAGCAATTGCTGCTCAACCCACTGGCGTCGAGCCAAGCGGTGCTGACCGACGATGAGCGCGAATTGGGTGTGGCGCTGGTCGATATTGGCGCTGGCACCACCGATGTCGCCATTTTTACCGGCGGTGCGATCCGCCACACCGCAGTGATTCCGATTGCCGGCGACCTGATTACCAGCGACATCGCGATGGCGCTGCGCACCCCCACCAAGGACGCCGAAGACATCAAAGTTGAGAGCGGCTACGCCAAGCAGCTGCTGGCCGATCCCGATGCGCAGGTGGAAGTGCCGGGCCTGGGCGACCGCAGCCCACGCATGATCAGCAAGCAAGCGCTGGCCGGTGTGATTGAGCCGCGTGTCGAAGAAATTTTCTCGCTGGTACAGCAAGTGATCCGCGAGTCCGGTTTTGAAGAGGTGCTGTCCTCGGGCATCGTATTGACAGGCGGCAGCGTGGCTATGCCCGGCATGGTGGAGCTGGCCGAAGATATCTTTTTGAAGCCTGTGCGCCGTGGCATTCCCAAGTATTCCAGTGCCCTGTCTGACATGGTGGCGCAGCCGCGCGCTGCCACTGTGATGGGCTTGCTGGAGGAGGCGCGCTTGGCACGTTTGCGCGGCTTTAAGGTGGCGCAAAAAACTGGTTCCGTGCAAACTGCCTTTGGTCGCTTTAAAGACTTCATCGTGGGTAACTTCTGACCATGCCAAATACCTTCTGGCCTCGGCCTTTGTACCTGACCCGATGGCGGCCCTTTGGCTTGCCACGCATACAGCGTCAGCTGCTGCACAGTTCACTGATTTACCATTCCATCTTTGCATATCCGTTAGTTATAGGAGCTCCAACATGTCCATCGAAATGATCGAAGCCGAAGAATTCAACCAAGGCACCCAGATCAAAGTGATTGGGGTCGGTGGTGGTGGCGGCAATGCTGTCGAGCACATGATTTCGCACAGCGTTCAGGGCGTGGAGTTCGTCAGCGCTAACACCGATGCCCAGGCGCTCACGCGCAGTTCAGCCCACCGCATCATCCAATTGGGCCAAAGCGGCTTGGGCGCAGGCAGCAAGCCCGACAAAGGTCGCGATGCCGCTGAAGCCGCCGAAGCTGATATCCGCAGCTCCATTCAAGGCGCGCACATGCTGTTCATTACCGCCGGCATGGGTGGTGGCACTGGAACCGGCGCAGCACCGGTGATTGCGCGCATTGCCAAAGAGATGGGTATCTTGACCGTTGGCGTCGTGACCAAGCCGTTTGACTGGGAAGGCGGTCGTCGCATGAAGAATGCTGACGAAGGCTTGGCCGAGCTGGAGGCCAATGTGGACTCGCTGATCGTTGTGCTGAACGAAAAGCTGCTCGAAGTGCTGGGCGATGATGTGACCCAAGACGAGGCCTTCGCTCACGCTAATGACGTGCTGAAAAACGCTGTCGGCGGCATTGCTGAAATCATCAACGAGCACGGTCAAGTCAACGTGGACTTTGAAGACGTGCGCACCGTGATGGGCGAGCCGGGCAAAGCCATGATGGGCACCGCCGTCGCTAGCGGCCCAGACCGCGCGCGCATCGCCGCCGAGCAAGCCATTGCTTGCCCGCTACTGGAAGGCATCGACCTGTCGGGCGCCAAAGGCGTGCTGGTGTTGGTGACGGCCAGTAAAGGCAGCTTGAAGTTAGCCGAATCGCGTTTGGCGATGAGCACCGTTAACGCCTACGCTTCTTCTGAGGCGCACGTCATTTATGGCGCGGCCTACGATGAGTCGTTGGGCGAAGAAATCCGCGTCACGGTAATTGCCACCGGCCTGTCGCGCCAAAATGCTCGCCGCCAAAACATCCAAGTGGTGCAAGGCGGTTTGCGCACTGGTACTGATAACGTGGCTTACCAAATGCCCGGCAGTACGCCCACTATGGGCAGCGCCGGCGTCGTCGGTTCGAGTAGCGCCTCTAGCGCAGCACCCCACGCTGACTACAACAACATGACTGTGCCCAGCGTATGGCGCACCAACCGCGCGCAAGCCACGGCGCGGGTCGATGCGCTGTCCTCGGGCGGCATGGACGACTTGGAAATCCCCGCATTCCTGCGCAAGCAGGCCGATTGATGCGGCGCGGCCAGCGCATGTTGCAGCAACGCACTCTGAAAACGATCACCCGTGCGGTGGGTGTGGGTCTGCACAGCGGCCAGCGGGTTGAGCTGACCCTGCGCCCGGCCCAGCCGGACACCGGCATCGTGTTTCGCCGCGTTGACTTGCCTGAGCCGGTGGACATCCCAATCTCTGCCGAGGCGGTGACCGATACGCGCATGGCCTCGACTATTTCTAGCGGCCAAGCCAAAGTGCACACCGTGGAGCATTTGATGTCGGCCTGCGCTGGCTTGGGCATCGACAACCTGTACATCGACATCACCGCCGAAGAGGTGCCGATTTTGGACGGCTCCTCGGCCTCATTCGTGTTTTTGCTGCAAAGCGCTGGCATTGAGCTGCAAAACGCCGCCAAAAAGTGGATTCGCGTCAAACGCCCCGTGCAAATCGCCCAAGGCGAAGGCCACGATGCCAAATGGGCACGGCTTGATCCCTACCACGGCTTTAAATTGCGCTTTGAGATCGATTTTGCCCACCCGGCGGTCGATTCGACCGGCCAGTGCGTCGAGTTTGATTTAGGGACAGGCAACTACAGCCGCGACATCGCCCGCGCGCGCACTTTTGGCTTTACCAAAGACGTTGAAATGATGCGCGCCAACGGCTTGGCGCTGGGCGGTGGCCTCGACAACGCCATCGTCATGGACGACTACAAAGTGCTCAACGCCGATGGCCTGCGTTACGACGACGAGTTTGTAAAGCACAAAATTCTCGACGCGATGGGCGACCTGTACCTGATCGGCAAACCGCTGCTGGCGGCTTACAGTGCCTTTCGCTCCGGCCACGCGATGAACAACTTGCTGCTGCGCGAGTTGCTCAATCAGCCCGATGCGTGGGACGTGGTGACGTTCGAGAACGAGCACCACGCTCCCGTCGGCTTTGCCCAGCCAGCGCGTGCTTGGTAAATAGCCAGCCTATACTCCTCCTTGCTCCGGGGTGTGCTGATGCACTGAGATGCTGGCGGTCTGACGACAAAAAACAGTCGATTTGCCATCGAACCCGATGAACTTGATCCGGTTGATACCGGCGTAAGAAGAGCTGATCTCCCCCTCTTGCAGCGTCACTGTGCGCGCGCATCCAAAGGAGCTGGGCGCAGATCGCACTCCGGAGCACATCCCGTCATTTGCTTTGACCTGCTCTGGAGACTGCCCCATGAATGCCCCCGAAACCCTTCCCCGCGAATCCTTTGCTGACTTGCTGCAGCGCGCCCGTGCGCCGTTTCCCGCCTCGCAAAAAGTCTATATCCCCGGCCAATTGCACGCCGACTTGCGCGTGCCAGTGCGCGACATTGCACTGAGCAATGGTGAGCAGGTCAGCGTCTACGATACCTCCGGCCCCTACACCGATCCCGCAGCGGTGATCGACGTGCGCAGTGGCTTGGCCAGCGTGCGCGGTGGCTGGATTGAAGGCCGTGGCGATGTGGAGCGCTATGCAGGCCGCCCACCCGTCGCTTTGGACGATGGCAGCAAAAGCGAAGACGCCGCGCGCTTGGCGCAGTTGCGCATTGAAGCTGCCGCCCTGCAACGCCAGCCGCTGCGCGCCAAAAGCGGTGCCAACGTGACGCAAATGCACTATGCCCGCCGCGGCATCATCACGCCCGAGATGGAGTACGTGGCGATCCGCGAAAACGGCAAACGCGAATGGATGGCGCAGTACCAGCAAGATGCCGCCCGCGAGCAGCGCCTGATGGGCAACCCAATGGGCGCGATGATCCCGAAAATCATCACCCCTGAATTTGTGCGCGATGAAGTGGCGCGCGGCCGCGCCATCATTCCGGCCAACATCAACCACCCCGAAGTCGAGCCGATGGCGATTGGCCGCAACTTCCTCGTGAAAATCAACGCCAACATTGGCAACTCGGCGGTCACGTCGAGCATTGAAGAAGAAGTTGAAAAGTTGGTCTGGGCGATTCGCTGGGGCGCGGACAACGTGATGGACTTGTCCACCGGCAAAAA
>JAGNUJ010000143.1:3065-4233 GCA_017987055.1 Giesbergeria sp. | reverse complement strand
CGGCTGGGTTCTTGGCCTTAGAGATGTTGCCAGCCAAGATGGAGCCGTCCATCACAAACGCGTCCGCGCGGCCGGTTTCCAGCAGCAAGAAGCTGTCGGCGTGGTCTTTGCCCAGCACCTCTTTGAAGTCGATGCCACCGGCGCGCTCGTGCTTGCGCAGTGTCTGCACTGAGGTAGTGCCGGTGGTGGTAGCTACGGTCTTGCCATTCAAGTCTTTCACCGACTGGATGCCTGAATTGGCCTTGGTGGCAATGCGCACTTCTTCGACATAGGTGGTGACGGCAAAGGCCACGTCTTTGGCGCGGGTGGCGTTGTTGGTGGTCGAGCCGCACTCCAAATCGACGGTGCCGTTGGTGACCAAGGGCACGCGGTTTTGCGAGGTGATCGGCTGGTACTTGATCTCCAGCTTGGACAGGCCCAGCTGCTTTTGCAGGTCGGCAATGATGTGCTCGGCCATTTCGGTGTGGAAGCCGACGTACTTGCCATTGCCCAGCGTGTAGGACAGGCCAGAAGATTCGCGCACGCCCAAAGTGATGGCGCCAGAGTTTTTGATTTTGGCCAGCGTGTCGTTGGCCTGAGCGAAGGTTGCGCTGGCGGCCAAGGTGGTAATGGCGAGCGCGAGCAAGTGTTTTTTCATTGTTGTCTCCTTGTGGGTGGTATGAAAGGCAGACTCTGCGGAAAGAAAAGTCAAGCGCCAAAGTATCCCAGACGCGCCTGCCGCACAAGCGCAACTACCCTATGCCAACACAGTGGCGCAGGGTTTGTCAAACTACGGAATCTAAAAAATTGATAGCTGCCAGCGCACGTGTTTATTGACTTTGAGGTATTTTTCACTCTCAAAGCCAATGAATGCGTGCGCGAGCAGCTATTAAATTTACCAATTACTGCCCGCGTTGGCGAAATGCCACCGCTTCCAAGCCCATGCGGCGAATTTGCTGCGCGGCTTTTTGCGCTTCGGCAGCGCTTTGGTAGGGGCCAACGCGCACGCGAATGATCTCGCCCTTGGGGCTGGTGGCGCTTTGGCGAAACGCCGGGAAACCGGCGTTGAGCAGCTTGGCCTGCGCGCGCCGAGCGTTGCCCACCTCGCCAAACGCGCCCACGTTGAGGTAGTGCCCCGCCGCAGTGCCAACCACGGGTAACGGCTCGCTGGTGCTGGTGCTGGTGCTGG
>JAGNUJ010000143.1:0-2965 GCA_017987055.1 Giesbergeria sp. | reverse complement strand
GCTGGTGCTGGTGCTGGTGCTGGCGCCAGCCGGTGTGCTCGGCGCAGTCGGCGCGGCTACGGGCGTTTTTTTGGCCAATGTTGGCGCTGGGGTTGGCTCGGGTGCGGGGGCGACCTTGGTGGTTTTTTTGCGCAATTTGGCCGACGCTTTGTCAGCGGCTTTTTTGGTCGCTGTCGGCGTTTTCCCGGCTTTTGTGGTTTTTTCTGCGGCTTTGGCGGCGGCTTGGGCAGCGGCTTTATCCACTGGGTTGACTACGGGTTCCTCCACAAACTTTGGTTGCGGCTGCGGTTGCTTGCTGGGCGCGGGCATTGGCGGTGGCGGCGCGGGCACCAAGGCTGCAGCAGGTGCAGCTGCGGGAGCCAGCGCAGGCGCAGGCACCGGAACCGGCAACGGCGCAGCTGCGGAGACTTCAGGCGCAGCGGCAGGCTCTGGCACGGGTGCGGGTGCCAGCGCGGGCGGTTCGGCAGACAACTCAGGCGCTGGCGTCGGGCGCAGCAAACCCGGCAGCGCCGCCGGATCGGCCGGCGCGGCCACTGCGGGCAGTGCTGGTTTTTGCGGCAGGAGGGCGCTGGTTTCGGCGCTGGGGCTGGCTGGAGCTTTGGCAGCGCTCCAGCGGCTGGGGGCAAAGATAAACAGCACCACCGCCAGCAGCGTCAACAGCGCGGCATGGATGGCGGCAATCCGCAGCAGCCGGCGCTGGCTGCTGGCTTGCTTTTCTAAGAGGGCGCAGGCGCCGGGCAGATTGGGTTCGGCGGCGATGGCGCGGCCAATACGCTGGCGCGTTTGGGCGTGCAGCAACGCGTCGCCAAACAGTCCCGGCAGCGCAATGGAAAACAGCGCCAGCGCGCCCAGCAGGCCGTACTCGACCGACGGGGGCATATTGAGCAGCGGCCGGGCAATCCCCAGCATCACCAGCGCCAGCCCGTACACCAGCGCCCCATACACCAGCGCCGCCTTCCACAGTGCGTGCAGCGCCATCCAGTCCAGCGTCAGCAAACTGGCCGCCAGATTCCAGCCCAGCGGCGCGCGCTCGATGCGCCCGTCACGGCTAGCGCGGTCAAAGCGCTCAAACAGCGCCAAATAACGCGGCAACTGCACCGGCCCCAAAGCGGCGCTGTAGAGCGCAATCATGGCGCTGCTGCTGGCCTGGGGCGGTAGCCCCAGAGTTTCGGCAATGGCGCTATTGGTCAGGGGGCTCGGTGGGGGCATGGCGTAGGTGGCCTCAATGGCGGTCAATTCAGGGTTTTCAGGCGTGGCCAGAACACAAAAAAACACCAGCGGTGTGCTGATGCAGCGCATTGTCGGAGCAATTGTCGGCGATGGCGAAGTCTAAAGCCCCACCGCGCTGGCACGGCTCAGGGCAAGTGCTGCTCTAGCAAGCGCACCAAGGTGTGCAGCAAGCGGTTGACCGGCGTGGCAATGCCCAATGCGTCGCCTTGGCGCACGATGAAGCCGTTCAAGTGGTCTATTTCGCTGCGCTTGCCGCGTGCCAAGTCTTGCGCGGTGGACGAGTGCTGCTGCGGCATCGAGTGCGCCAGCGCCAAGGTGCTCGCCAAAATGTCCGCCGGCAGCACCACGCCGCGCGCCTGCGCCACCGCTTGGCACTCGCGCACGATGTCACTCATCACCTGCGTGACCTGCCCGCCCTCTAATCCAGCGCAAGCGACGATGGAGCCATACGGCAGCCCAGTAATGGCCGACAGCGGGTTGTAAACGCAGTTGAGCACCAGCTTGCTCCACAGCGCACCAGCGACGTTGTCAGACACTTCAGCGGCAATACCGGCGCTGCGCAGCGCCGTGGCGATGGTGGCGCTGACGGCACTTGGTGCCAGCACCAACTCGCCGCGCCCTAAGTGGCGCACGTGGCCGGGCGCGGTCATGGCGCTGGCAACGTAAACCACGCTGGGCAATACCGTGCAGCGTGCGCCGACGATGGCTTGCAGCCGCTGGGCGTTATCGACACCGTTTTGCAAACTCAGCACCACTGCGCCAGCGTCTAAATGTGGCGCAATGGCGTGGCCGGCGCTGTCGGTGTCGGTGGACTTGACGCAAAACAGCACCCACTGCGCGCCGCGCACCGCGCTGGCCTCGGTGCTGGCCTGCAAAGGGATGCACGCTTCGCTGGTGTCAGTGTGCAGCCACAAACCACCGGCTTGGGCGATGGCCTGGACATGCGCCGCGCGGCCAATCAACGTGACCGTGTGCCCCGCACGCGCCAGCAGTGCGCCGTAATAACAGCCGACCGCACCCGCGCCCATCACTGCAATTTTCATAGCTAATACCGCACGTATCTAAAGGGCTAGAGGCCGATTTATCTTATTTTTTCAAGGGAATCGCCGTGCCACGGTCAATCGGCACGGCGCTGACGCTGTTTTGCGGCGAGCCGTCAATGAGCTTTTCTGAATAGGTCAGGTACACCAGCGTATTGCGCGGCGCGTCCACCATGCGCACGATGCGCAGGCGTTTGAACAAGATGGACATGCGCTCGCTGAACACTTCTTCTTGCTGGCGCAGCGGCTTGGGAAAGCTGACTGGCCCGGTTTGGCGGCAGGCAATGGAGGCCTCGGCGCGGTCTTCGGCCAAGCCCAATGTGCCTTTGATGCCGCCGGTGCGCGCACGCGAGACGTAGCAGGTCACGCCTAGGGCGCTGGGGTCGTCATAGGCCTCGACCAAGATGTCGTGGTCGCGGCCAATCCATTTGAAGGCGGTGTCCACCGTGCCAATTTTTTCGGCAAATGCGCCTGCGCTGGCACTGGCCAAGGCCAACGCCAAGCACAGGCGACGGGTGTGCCGCAATGGCAGGAAAAGTGAAGCCGTAGGTGTTTTCATAGCGGCCAAGCTTACGGCTGACTGCAGCGCTGGGCCAAATGCGCCAGTGCTTCTTCCACCTGATCGACCAACACCAGACACAAATCACCGGCTTGCAAGCGTGCCAGCGCCGCGTCAATGGCGACAAATTCGCCGT
>JAGNUJ010000042.1 GCA_017987055.1 Giesbergeria sp. | reverse complement strand
TGCTGGGTAACCTGCCGGGCGGCCAGATGGGCTTTTTGATTCTGGTGAACGTCATGGTGTTTTTCCTGGCGTTTTTCTTGGATTTCTTTGAGCTGTCCTTCATCGTCGTGCCGCTCTTGGCACCGGTGGCCGAAAAGCTGGGCATCGACCTAGTGTGGTTTGGTGTGCTGTTGGCGGTGAACATGCAAACCTCGTTCATGCACCCACCGTTTGGTTTTGCGCTGTTTTATTTGCGCAGTGTTGCGCCGGTGGTGGCCTACACCGACCGGGTGACGAAGAAGCTGATCCAGCCGATCACCACGCTGCAAATCTACTGGGGCGCGATTCCGTTTGTGGTGATTCAAATCGTCATGGTCGGCCTAATCATTGGCTTCCCCGGCATTGTCTCGAGCGGCTTGGACAAGCCAGAGGTGTATGACATGGAAGAAATTCGCCGGCAAATGGAGTCCGATATGTTCATGCCTGCCCCCGAAGCAGAGCAGGACAACCCATTCGCTAATGAAGAGGACAACAGCAGCGCCGCACCGGATGCAGGGCAGGCACCGGCCACCCCAGACGCGCCAGAAGGTGCTGAAAACGACCCGTTGAAAGCCATGCAAGAGGCCGTTGAGGGAGAAAATAAATAATTTGATAGCTGCTAGCGCACGTCAACAGTGCGTTTGCGGCTCAAAACATACGCAAAAGGGGAGCTAGCCATCGTGGCTAGCTCCCCTTTTTTATGTATGGGTTCTGCGTCTTACCGCTTGAACCTCAAAACAACACGCTCAAAGCAAAGGCTGTGCGCTGACCACGATGCCGTCGGCATCAGCGTACAGCCAGTCGCCGGGACGCACCCAAACGCCTTGGATGCACACTGCCACGTCGCGCTGGCCTTGGTTGCGCTTTTCGGTCGGCAGTGGCATCAACGCCAGCGCGCGAATGCCGATGGGCGTGGCATTCAACTCGGCCACATCGCGCACACAACCGTCAACCAATAGCCCCGCCCAGCCATTGCGTGCGGCCGCAGCGGCCAGATTGCCGCCCACCAAGGCATAGCGCAGCGACGCGCCACCATCGACCACCAACACGCGGCCATTGCCAGGCGAATCCAGCGCAGCTTTGACCAACGAGTTGTCTTCATGGCATTTCACTGTGCTCACCGCACCACTGAAAACAGCGGTACCGCCAAAGTGCTGAAACACCGGCGCTAGTACGCGAAACGCGCCGCTGGTATCTGCTTTGTGTATGTCACAAAAATCACAGGTACTAAATGTGGCAGTAGGTAATACAGCGGAGTTCATAAATCAATCGTATGGTTAATCAGCTGGTCGATCGACTACCGGTGTTGCCGCATGGTTACGGCCTTTCATCGCCGGCATCAAAACATCCAGTGCATCTTTGACTTTGTCCACTTCAGCGCTACTTTGGCTGACTTCAGCGCGGTTTTCTTTATCAGTTAACACAGTGTTGGGCGACTCAATTGCAATCCACAAAGTATAAAACCCTGCAACCACCACCACAGCGGGACCAGAAATTACCAACCAGAGGTAACCATATTTCCACCACGGCTTGGTATCTTTCTCTAATTTATTAGCTAAATTCATGAAATTAACCCCTTAAAAATTCTTAGAAATCAATCACTAAGAATATAAATTTGTATCAATGATTAGCGAGGAACTAAAAATATAGATTTTTCAGTAACTTTATAGTCCGATCCAACCGCAGTGACTTCAAATTTTACAGAATGTGATCCGGAATTCGCAGAACCATAAGGAATTTGAAGGCGAACCGCCATCCAGCGTGACTGAGCTGCATCTATTTCAATGTCAGGCTCTGACGCCACTTCAAGACCAGGCAGACCATATGCACTAATACGGTAACGCTGTGGTGCCTCTGTCGCATTCATAATCTGCAACCGATAAATATTTTCAAGCTTCCCGCCAGCCACAATCCGCGAAAGTGCTGCACGATCTCGCTCCACGTCTACTTTCAAAGGCGTACGCAAAATTAAACTGCCTAACATGACAACACATAAAGTAATCAGTACAGCACTATAAATTAGCACCCGTGGACGCATCACTCGACGAAGTATTTGCGACTGCTTCCATCCTTTAGCAACGCCATTTTGCGTAGAAAATTTAATCAATCCTCGTGGATAATTCATTTTATCCATGACGCTATTACATGCATCTACACATAAACCGCATCCTATACACTCATATTGCAGACCATCGCGTATGTCAATACCTACTGGACATACTTGCACACACAAAGTGCAATCAATACAGTCGCCCAATCCTTTAGCTTTGTAATCTACCGTTTTAATACGCGGCCCACGCTGCTCGCCTCGGGCTTCATCATAGGTAACAATTAATGTATCTTTGTCAAACATGGCACTTTGAAAGCGCGCATAAGGACACATATATTTACAGACTTGTTCACGCAAAAACCCTGCATTGCCATAAGTAGCAAATCCGTAAAATAATACCCAGAAGAGTTGCCATCCGCCGTGAAATGCCAACAACTCAAGACCGAGTTGTCGAATAGGAACAAAATAACCTACAAAAGTAAATCCCGTCCATAACGAAAAAGTAACCCACAAACTTTGCTTAACAGTTTTCTTCCAGGCTTTTTCGAAACCCCAGGGCGAGGAATCTAAGCGAACACGTGCACTACGATCACCTTCAATTTTGTGTTCTATCCACATGAAGATTTCTGTATACACCGTTTGCGGACAAGCAAAACCACACCACAATCGTCCAGCCACCGCCGTAAATAAAAACAACGATAACGCTGAAATAATCAGCAAAGCCGTAAGATAAATAAAATCTTGCGGATATAAAACTAGGCCGAAAATATAAAACCGTCTGGCTCCCAGATCAAACAAGACCATCTGGCGCTGCCCCCACTCAAGCCACGGCAGTCCATAAAAAACCAGCTGCGTAATAACGACCATTACCCAGCGCCAACGCGCAAAAACCCCGCTGATTGAGCGGGGGTATATTTTTTTTTGTGCCTCATATAACGAAGCTACGGACTCTCCTTGCAAGCTAGGCTCAGAGGCTACGGGAGTAATGGGGATGACCTTGCGCGGCTTCCGAGATGGAGATGTCATGAGTTAACAGCCTTCGAGAGAAAAACACACCATAACAAAAAAAGAGATGGCGCATGAACCATGCGCCATCTCTTGTCAAAGCAACTTACTTTGCTGCGACTTTTTGATTGGAGAAGTTCCAAACATAGGCTGTCAACACATCAATTTGTGCTGGCGTGAGTTTGTTTTCTTGGGCGGGCATCTGATTGACCTTCCCATTGTTAATCATGGCAGTGATAGCCTCTTCGCCCCAGCCATGTAGCCAGATGTCGTCGGTCAAGTTAGGCGCACCCAAAGCGTAATTGCCCTTGCCATCTTGGCCATGGCAGGCAGCGCAAGAAGCAAAGTTGGCTTTACCCAACGAGGCACGCAGCGAATCGTGGGGACTACCAGAAAGGCTCAGCACATAGTGCGACAAATTACGCACATCTTCTGGCGTTCCGACTGCAGCGGCCATAGGCGGCATATTGCCGATTCGGCCTTTGACAAGGGTTTCATGAATTGCTGCGGGCTCCCCACCATGCAACCAATCGCCGTCGGTCAAATTAGGAAAGCCTTTGCTGCCGCGGGCATCCGATCCATGGCACTGCGCGCAGTTGTTCATGAACAAACGCTCACCAATCGCCATGGCTTGAGCATCTGCTGCAACTTCTTCTGGCTTCATGGAGCTAAAGCGTGCATATAACGGCTCCAACTCTGCATTGGCTTTAGCCACTTCCGCGTCATAAGCGCCATACTGGCTCCAGCCCAACATACCTTGGTATTTACCCATACCAGGATAAGCAACCAAATAACCCAGAGAAAAGATAATCGTGATAACAAACATCCACATCCACCAGCGTGGCATGGGATTGTTCATTTCAGTCAGGTCTTCGTCCCAGACATGGCCTGTGGTGTTATCGCTGGCTGAGGCAACTTTTTTACGTGCTGTCATCCAAAGAAGGAGTAAGCAGGCAAAAATGCCAGCAACTGAAATTCCGGCTACATAAACCGACCAGAAATTACTAGTGAAGTCACTCATGGGGTGTTCTCGTTCTGGAGGTTAATCTTGTTGGAATGGAAGTTGGGCAGCTTCGTCAAATCGTGCCTGATTACGGCGTGAATAAGCCCAAATCCAAATACCAGCAAAACAAGCAAATGAAGTCAGCGTGACTATGACACGCATGGTGGTGATATCCATGTTCATAGCCTCCATTTACTTGAGCGCACGGCCCAATACTTGCAGATAAGCGACCAGTGCATCCATCTCTGTCTTGTCTTTGAGTAGATCGGGAGCAGCAGCAATTTGTTCGTCAGTGTAGGGCACACCCACCGTACGCAAGGCCTTCATGCGCGGCGCGACACCGGCAGGATCCAAAGTCGATTTTTCGAGCCATGAGTAAGCAGGCATATTCGACTCAGGCACGACGTCGCGTGGGTTATTCAGGTGAATACGATGCCATTCATCACTGTATTTACCACCCACACGGTGCAAATCGGGACCGGTGCGCTTACTACCCCATTGAAATGGGTGGTCGTAAATAAATTCACCCGCTACCGAGTAGTGACCATAACGCAGGGTTTCAGCGCGAAACGGACGAATCATTTGCGAGTGACAGTTGTAGCAACCCTCACGCAGGTAAATATCGCGTCCTACCAATTGCAGTGGACCGTAAGGCTCAACGCCTTGGATCGGCTGCGTCGTGGATTTCTGGAAAAACAACGGAACAATTTCAACTAATCCACCAACTGCAATCACCATGACGATCAAAACGATCATCAAAAAGTTATTGGTTTCAATGGTTTCGTGGCTAAAGCCTGGCGTTTTATTTTCTTGTGACATACATCGATTCCTTAGCTATCAGGCGTGCGCCGGCTTCAGGGTAGGAATGGCCACATTGACCGAACGACCCGACAGAGCCGTCACAGCCACGTTCCAAGCCATGATCAACATACCCGTCAGATAGAGAGCACCACCGGTTACGCGAATCACATAAAACGGATAGGTAGCTTTCACACTTTCAACGAAGGTGTAGGTCAGGGTGCCGTCGTCGTTAACAGCGCGCCACATCAGACCTTGCATCACACCCGCAATCCACATTGCAGCGATGTACAGGACGATACCGATCGTTGCCAACCAGAAATGCAGCTCAATCGCTTTAATCGAGTGCATTTTTTCTTTGCCAAACAAACGCGGAATCAGGTAATACAAAGAACCCATGGTGATCAAACCCACCCAACCCAAAGCACCTGCGTGGACGTGACCCACAGTCCAGTCGGTGTAGTGGCTCAAGGCGTTCACCGTCTTGATAGCCATCATGGGGCCTTCAAACGTGGACATACCGTAGAAAGACAGCGAAACAATCAAAAAACGCAAGATGGGATCGTCGCGCAGTTTGTGCCAAGCGCCCGACAGCGTCATCACGCCGTTAATCATGCCGCCCCAACTGGGTGCCAACAAAATCAGCGAAAACACCATACCCACTGATTGCGTCCAGTCAGGCAATGCGGTGTAGTGCAGGTGGTGTGGACCCGCCCACATATAAGTGAAAATAAGCGCCCAAAAGTGAACGATAGACAAGCGGTAGCTATAAACCGGACGACCCGCTTGCTTGGGGATGAAGTAATACATCATGCCCAAGAAACCTGCGGTCAAGAAGAAGCCCACAGCGTTGTGGCCATACCACCACTGCACCATCGCGTCTTGCACACCGGCGTAGGCAGAGTAGCTCTTCATGTAGTCGGCGGGGATCGCAGCGCTGTTAACGATGTGCAGCAAAGCAACCGCCAAAATGAACGCACCATAAAACCAATTGGCCACATAAATATGGCGCACCTTACGGGTGCCGATAGTGCCAAAAAACACAATTGCATAAGCCACCCAGACCAAGGCAATCAGGATGTCAATGGGCCACTCCAACTCGGCGTACTCTTTACCTTGGGTGAAACCCATAGGCAAGCTGATTGCCGCAGCCACAATGACAGCCTGCCAACCCCAAAAGGTAAACGAGGCCAATTTGCCAGCAAACAAACGCACCTGACAAGTGCGCTGTACAACGTAGTAGCTGGTACCCATCAATGCGCTGCCGCCAAAGGCAAAAATCACCGCGTTGGTATGCAATGGTCGTAGGCGGCCATAACTGAGCCACGGAATGCCGAAGTTGAGTTCGGGCCAAGCAAGCTGGGAGGCGACAAAGACGCCCACCAGCATACCTACCACCCCCCAGACGACAGCCATGATAGAAAACTGGCGTACAACGGTGTCGTTGTAATGCGCAGCATCTGCTTTTTTGGATATATCCATCGGGCACCTCTTAATTTGAGCGAAAGTATTAACCAGACTACTAATAGGGATTTTGATGAACGTCAATCAGTCTCGAAGAATGCGCTCGCCTTCTTGCTCCACATTCTCAAACTGCCCGCCGTCCACCGCCCACCACAGCCCCACAATGATGAGCAGAACAAGCACCACGGACAGTGGAATCAGTAGATAAAGAATGTCCATGCAAAAGCTCCAAGTATCAGACCGCCAATGGTACAGCGCGCACTGTGTCGCCCTGCCCGACGATAGTATGAACTTCAAGCCCAAGCGCTGGCAACGGGCGCGATAGGCGCGCCGCATTCAGCACCACCAGCAACGAACTCAGCGCCATCCCCAATCCCGCCAGCCATGCAGGCATGTAACCCGCAATGGCCAGTGGAACACTCAAGGCGTTGTAGCCCGCAGCCCACCACAAGTTTTGACGCACGATACGCAAGGTGCGGCGAGCCAGCACGACAGATTGGGCAATCAGTGACAAATTGCTTCCAAGTACAACAAAATCAGAGCGCGATTGTGCCAGCGGAACGGCGCGGCCAAATGCAAACGATACATGTGCCCCAGCCAACACAGGGCCGTCGTTCAATCCATCTCCCACCATTGCCACGCGCTGGCCATTGGCTTGCAGCGCTTGCAGCGCGGCCAACTTGTCTTGCGGCGTGCAATCTCCGCGCCATTTTGCTATGCCCGCTTGCGCTGCAATGCGCGCCGCCGCCTGCGCCCTGTCGCCCGAGAGTAACTGCACCGCCACACCAGATTCACGCAGCACCTGCACCGCTGCCGCTGCCTCAGAGCGCAAATCCTCGGTCAAATCAAAGCGTGCCAATTCAAGCGGTGCAGCCGTGCCCAATTGCCAAGCCAACACCACTTGCTGACTCGGAGCAGTCGGGTCAGCCATATCCATTTCAATGGCCGGCTGCTGCGCATGGCGCGGCGAACCTAGCAACACCTGACACGCCGGCAACACACCTTGCGCATCGCACACCTGCGCGGTCAAGCCGTAGCCGCTGACTTCTTGGATATCACTCACCTGCCAACGCGACTGCGCCGCATCGGTTTGCGCGGCCTGCGCCGCGCTGACCAAAGCCCGCGACACCGGATGCAACGACTGGCGCGCCAACAGCGCTGCCAGCGCCAGCGCATCGGCCGATGACAACGCACCTTGCGTATGCACGCCGCGCACCACCATGCCGTCACGCGTCAAAGTGCCGGTTTTGTCGAACACCACCGTGTCGATTTCAGCCAAGGCTTCCAAGCCCTGCAAATTGCGCACCAGCACGCCGCTGCGCGCCAACGTGCCTGCCGCCGACAACATCGCCACCGGCGTTGCCAGCGACAGCGCACACGGGCAAGTGACAATCAGCACTGACACAGCCACCATCAGCGCGTGACCGGGGTCGGTCGGCCACCACCAAACGGCGGCCAATAACGCCGCCAACAGCACCAACACCAAAAACGGCCGCGCCACTTTATCGGCCAATTGCGCCAAGCGCGGCTTTTGCAGCGAGGCACTCTCCATCAGCGCGACGATTTGGGCAAAGCGGGTGCTTTGGCCAATTTCATCGACCCGCACCTCGACCACTGACTGCAGGTTGTAACTGCCAGCGGTGACATGGCTGCCCAACGGGCGCGGCACAGGCGTGGACTCGCCGGTCAGCAGCGCCTCATCGGCCAAGGTCTCGCCACGCACAATGCAGCCATCGGCCGGAAAAGCTTCGCCCGGCAGGACTTTGACGATGTCACCCAGCGCCAACCGGCGCACCGCCACGCGCTCAAAATCTCCGCTGGCGGTGCGCCGCTCGACGCTCTCGGGCAGGCGATTCATCACTGCTTCTAGCGAGCCGGCGGTGCGGTCACGCAGGCGCAGTTCCAGCCAGCGCCCCGTCAACAGGAAGAATACAAACATCGACAGCGAGTCAAAAAACACTTCGCGGCCAAACACGCCTGCCGGCTCGAAGGTGCCGGCGGTACTGACGACAAACGTAATCGCCATGCCCAAGGCGACGGGCAAATCCATGCTGACGCGGCGCTGGCGAATGTCGCGCAGCGCACTGCTAAAAAACGGCCCACAGGCAAAGAGCACCATCGGCAGCGTGATCACCCATGAGGCCCAGCGCAGCAGCGTTTCCATTTCTAGCGTCAAGTCGCCCGGCTCGGCGATGTAAGCCGGCCATGCGTACATCATCACTTGCATCATGCAAAAGCCCGACAGCAGCCAGCGCCACAGCGCTTTGCGGTGCTCGCGCTGGCGTTGCTCGCGCGCCAGCGCATCCATAGCGGGCAAAGCGCTGTAGCCGGCTTGGCGCACTGCCGCCAGCCACTGCGACGGCTGCACCCGGCCAGGCTGCCACACCACGCGCGCGCGCTGGGTGGCGGCGCTGACGTCGGCCCGCGCCACGCCCGGCACGGCGCGCAGCGCATCTTCAATGGTCAAAGCACACGCAGCGCAATGCATACCGCCAATAACGACGTGCGACTCCCATGCGCTGTTGAAGGTCTCTTTGGGATTGGCCTCAGTGCAAGGCCGACCAAACGCTGACCACTCTTGTGGATCGTCTAACAACGCCTCTGCAGCTGCGCTCACAGGCTCGGGGCAAGCGGGCTGCGCAGGTGCAGAATCCATCTGACTTAAGAGTGAATTGGCACCGGTATTTATTGACATGGCTCAAGCTTAGTTCGTTTAAGTATTTTCAAAATTGACCTGCATCAATCCTTAAAAACAATAATGGGCTTTTTCCACCCACCCCAGCACACAGAGGAATTGAGCATGTACCAATGCATTTTGATCGCTACCGATGGCTCGCCGCTATCGGACAAAGCCGTCGAAGCGGGCTTGTCTTTGGCCGCGTTGGCAGGCGCAGCGGTGGTTGCACTCAAAGTAATCCCTCACTACCCGCGCAGCTACTTTGAAGGCGGCTTGGCCACCGACACCAACGACATGAAGCGCATCGAGCAACAGTGGAGCGAAGCGGCTCACACCTTGGTCAACGCCATCAAAAACCAAGGCGAAGCGCAAAAAGTAGCGGTCACGCCAGTCGTAGTGAAATCCGATTTGGTGGCCGAGGCAGTGATTGAAACCGCCCAAAACCACCATTGCGACCTGATCGTTATGGCCTCACACGGCCGCAAAGGCATTCAGCGCCTGCTGCTGGGCAGCGAAACCCAACACGTACTGACGCACGCCAACGTGCCAGTGCTGGTTCTGCGCTAAATACGGCTCTAGCCCTTTAAACACGGGCGCTAGCAGCTATCAAAATATAGGCGCACGTTTGGCTAAAAAAGCTGTAATCCCTTCGCGGTGTTCAGCACTGTTGGCGTAGGCATACGGGTCAGCTGCCAGCGCAGCACCTTCATTATTGATAGCTGCTAGCGCACGACCTGATTGGGCTACAGGCACTTTTAAGGCTCTAAACGTCTGTTTATTCATCCGCGCCGCCGCTGGTGCCAGCGCCGCAATGCGCATGGCGCTGGCCAGCGCGTTAACGACCAGCAAATCGTCGGCCACCACGCGGCTCAAAAATCCACGTGCTTGCATCTCCGCCGCGCTGAAAGTGCTGGCTTCGAGCAGCATTTGCCGCGCAGTGACGTCGCCCACCGCGCCGGCCACCAACTGCGCTTCGCGCGGTGCCATCGGAAAACCCAGCTTGGCAATCGGCGCACCAAAACGCGCTGAAATGCCGGCGAGGCGCAGATCGCAGCAACTGGCAATTTCGACCCCCGCGCCCATGCAAGCGCCGGCAATCTGCGCGACGATAGGCACGTCACAGTCGAGCATCGCCTGCAAGCCGCCCCAAACGTCGTTTTCGTGAAAGTCGCGCAGCAGCGCTGCCTCAAAGCGAAACGCCGGGTACTCTGAAATATCGCCACCGGCACAAAAAGCCGCATCCGCGCCCTGAATCAGCACACAGCGCACTTCGGTGCTGCGCTGCACGCCCTCAAACACTGTGCGCAATTGCTGCCACATGGCGCGCGACATAGCATTCAGCCGCCCCTCGTGGCGCAGCGTGACTTGCAGCACGCCGGCAGCGCCAGCGGCTCCTTCGGCCAGTGCGGCAATAACTTCTCCAGACATCGCTCCGTCCTTTTTCTATAGAAAACAAACGCTCTCAACGCGGCAGGCACAGGCCTTCAATGGCTTTAGACGCCGCCACCTTGCCCTCGGCCAACAGGCTGCGGTGCTTGTCGATGCGCTTCAAATCGTACAAATAATTGACCATCAGCCCATACGACTGCTTGTGGCCTTTGGCCGAGGGGTCGCCGCCCCAGTTGAGCTGCTCAACGCGCGCGCCGTTGCCCAAGTGAAAACGCGCCACCGGGTCAGCCGGCTTGCCGTTGCTGAGCTCGCGCGCCAAGTAAGAGGCAGCGCAGCGCATCAGCATTTGGCGCACCGGCGACTTGGCATCCAGCGCTTGCGACTTGTCAAACGCGGCCAGCAATTGCGGCGCTTGCAGTGGCTCCGCACCGATGGCGCGGCCAAGTTCAGCGCGCTGTTTGTCGGTCAGCTTGTCGAGCATGGCACCAGCGTTTTTGCCCAGCCACGTGCGCAGCCCCGGAATGGGCGAGAGCGTGGCAAAGGTGCGCAGGCGGGGAAACTCGGCGCACAGCGTATCGACGACGTTTTTAATCAGCGAATCGCCAAAGCTCACGCCGCGCAGGCCGGTTTGGGTGTTGCTGATGGAGTAAAAAATCGCCGTCGTCGCCTTAGCGATATCGGTGGTCGCCGCCGCCTCGTCCAGCAACGGCGTGATGCTGTCGGACAGGCTGCTGACCAGCGCCACCTCCACAAAAATCAAAGGCTCTTGCGGCAAGCTGGGGTGAAAAAAACCGTAGCAACGCCGGTCGCTGTCGAGGCGGTTTTTCAAATCCGCCCAGCTGCGAATGTCGTGTACCGCCTCGTATTTGATGAGTTTTTCAATCAGCGACGCGGGCGAATCCCACGACAGGCGGCGCAGCTCCAAAAACGCTACGTCAAACCACGTCGAAAACAAATGCTCCAGCTCGGCGTCCAGCGACAGCAGGCGTTTGTCGCTTTTCAGCAGCGGCAGCAGTTCGGCACGCATGTCCACCAAAAAGCGCATGCCACCAGTAAACGCGGCAAAGCGCTGCAGCAAACGCGTGCGCGGCGACAGCAGCGCGCGGCGCAGGCCAATTTCGGCTTGGCCCTCGTCCTCGGTGCCGGCGGCGGCGGAATAGCGCTTTTGTGCCGACTCGAAGCGCGTGGCATCGGGGGCAAATTGCTCGCACATCAGCAGCCACATATCGCGGCGCTCTTCGGGCTGGGCTTGGGCGTACCAATCCGCGACTTCTTTGGCCCGGCGACCGCCCTCCAGCTCACTGGTGCGCGGTTGGATGACGGCTTGCAAATCGGCGAGCACGCGGCGCAGGGCACGCGGCGCCAGCGCTTCTTGGCCACGGCGCAGCGTGGCTTGCAGGCGCTCGTGGGTGGTGCGCGGCGGGGTTGGCTTGGCAGCTTTATCCGCCGTTTTATCAGCGCTCTTTTCCAGCGATTTTTCAGCCCTTTTGTCGGCGTTTTTATCAGCGTTGTCGGCCGCTTTTGCCGCCGCTTTAGACGGTGAAGAACGCAGCAGGGAGACACTGCGGGAGATCCACTCAGGGGTTGTTGTCATCGAACGATCCTTCTTCTCGTGGTGCAAAAAATCAACGGACGCGCTGGCGCGGGTGGGGACTTTGGCGCTGCGCCCATAGCCACAGGACGATGCCGCCGCCCATCATGGGCAGGCACAACCACTGGCCCATGCTCATGCCCAGCGGCAGCAGGCCCAAAAAGCTGTCTGGCTCGCGGAAAAATTCGGCGATGAAACGAAACACGCCATAACCCAGCAAAAACATGGCGGCGACTTGGCCTTGCTTGCGCTCTTTGCGTGCGTACAGCCACAGCAGCACAAACAGCAGCAGGCCTTCGAGCAAAAATTGGTACACCTGCGACGGATGGCGCGCCAGCATCGAGCCACTTTGCGCAAACACCATGCCCCACGGCAAATCAGGGCTGGAAAAACGCCCCCACAGCTCACCATTAATGAAGTTGCCGACCCGCCCCGCCGCCAACCCGGTGGGCACACAAGGCGCGACAAAATCCGCCACCTGTAGCCACGGGCGCTGACGTGAATGCGCAAACCACAGCATCGCGGCAATCACGCCCAGCAGGCCGCCATGAAAGCTCATGCCGCCTTGCCAGACGGCAAAAATCTCTAGCGGGTGCGCTGCGTAGTAGCCGGGCTTGTAAAACAGGCAGTAGCCCAGCCGCCC
>JAGNUJ010000142.1 GCA_017987055.1 Giesbergeria sp. | reverse complement strand
TGCATTGGTACAATTCCGGCGGTTTTGGCCCAACTTTTGTACGAAAAACGGCGGCGCTCCAAAACCCTGTTCAACCCGCGCCGTGATCTTGGGTTTCGTCCCCACACAACTCCAATGGCATTGATCGTTCAAAAATACGGCGGCACGTCGATGGGCTCGCCCGACCGCATCCGCCTCGTCGCCAAACGCGTCGCCAAATGGGCTCGCGCCGGTCACCAAATCGTCGTGGTGCCCAGCGCCATGAGCGGCGAGACCAACCGTTTGCTCGGTTTGGCCGGTGAATTGGCGCCCCAGCATGCGGACGCGGCTTACCACCGCGAGCTGGACATGCTGGCCGCCACCGGCGAGCAAGCCTCGTCCGCGCTGCTGGCGATTGCGTTGCAAGCCGAGGGCATGCCTTCGGTCAGCTACGCTGGCTGGCAAGTGCCGGTGCGCACCGACAGCAGCCACACCAAAGCGCGTATCGAGTCGATTGACGACAAACGCGTGCGCGCCGATTTGGATGCGGGCAAAGTGGTGATCGTTACCGGCTTTCAGGGCATTGATGACAACGGCAACATCACCACGCTGGGTCGCGGCGGCTCGGACACTTCAGCGGTGGCGATTGCCGCAGCCATGAAGGCGGCCGAGTGCTTGATCTTTACCGACGTGGATGGCGTCTACACCACCGACCCGCGCGTGGTGTCCGCCGCCAGCCGTCTGCACACCGTGAGCTTTGAAGAAATGCTCGAAATGGCCAGCCTCGGCAGCAAAGTGCTGCAAATCCGCTCGGTGGAATTTGCCGGCAAATACAAGGTGCCGATGCGCGTGCTCTCCAGCTTCACCCCCTGGGACATCGACCTGGCAGAAGAAGCCCAATCGGGCACGCTCATCACTTTTGAGGAAGACGAAAAAATGGAAAAAGCCGTTGTATCCGGTATTGCATTCAACCGCGGCGAAGCCAAGATTTCGGTGCTCGGCATTCCCGACACCCCCGGCATGGCTTACCGCATCTTGGGCCCGGTGGCCGATGCCAATATTGAAGTCGATGTGATCATCCAAAACGTCAGCAAAGACGGCAAGGCGGATTTCAGCTTCACCGTCAACCACAGCGACTTTGCGCGTGCGGTTGAGCTGCTGCGCACCAAAGTGGTGCCCGAGCTGGGTGCCAAAGAAGTGGTCGGCGACCCCAATATCTGCAAGGTGAGCATTGTCGGCATCGGCATGCGCAGCCACGTCGGCGTGGCCAGCACCATGTTCCGTGTGCTGAGCGAAGAGGGCATCAACATCCAGATGATCTCTACCTCCGAGATCAAAACCTCGGTGGTTATCGACGAAAAATACCTCGAACTGGCGGTGCGCGCGTTACACACGGCTTTTGGCTTGGACCAGCCGGTCGCCTAAAGCGGCAAAACTGCTAAAAAGCCTCAAAAACTGAGGCATAATAGCCGGATTGGAAACGTGACCGAGTGGCCGAAGGTGCTCCCCTGCTAAGGGAGTATGGGGTGTAGAGCCTCATCGAGGGTTCGAATCCCTCCGTTTCCGCCAAAACAAAAGCCCCAAGTAATTTATTGCTTGGGGCTTTTTTCATGCCCTCAAGGCAGCTATCGAACGGTACATCTTTGTATGCATGATCTGAACGAAACCCCTAAAAACTACCCTGCCGATTGGCTCGCTATCGAGTCGATGGATTTGGATGCCCAAGGCATCGCCCACCGGCCTGACGGCAAGGTGGTGTTTGTCGATGGCGCGCTGCCGTTTGAGCTGGTCAGCGCCAACGTCCACCGCAAAAAAAGCAATTGGGAGCGCGCCAGCTTGCTGGCCATTCACCGCGAGTCGTCGCAGCGCGTCAACCCCGGCTGTCCGCACTTTGGTCTGCACGCTGGTGCCTGTGGTGGCTGCAAGATGCAGCATCTGCATATCGGCGCTCAGGTCGCCATCAAACAACGCGTGCTGGAAGACAACCTGTGGCACTTGGGCAAGGTCAAGCCCGAAACCCTGCTGCGCCCCATTGAAGGCCCAGCGTGGGGCTACCGCTACCGGGCGCGTTTGTCGGTGCGCAACGTGATCAAAAAAGGCACGGTGCTGGTCGGCTTTCACGAGCGCAAAAGCCGCTATGTCGCTGATATGCAAGTCTGCCAAGTGCTGCCACCGCACGTCAGCGCCATGCTGATGCCGTTGCGCGCTTTGGTGGCCTCCATGCAGGCCAGCGACACCATTCCGCAGCTGGAGTTGGCCTGTGGCGACAGCGTCACCGCGCTGGTGCTGCGCCACATGGAGCCGCTCTCGGACGGCGACATCGCCCTGCTGCGCAGCTTTGCCGCCGAGCACGGCGTGCAGTGGTGGCTGCAGTCCAAAGGCCCCGACACGGTGCGCCTGCTGGACGAAGGCGGCGTGCAGTTGTCGTACGCGCTGCCCGAGTTTGGCATCACCATGCCGTTCAAACCGACCGATTTCACCCAAGTCAACCCGCACATCAACCGCGTGCTGGTGTCGCGGGCACTGCGTTTGCTGGACGTGCAAAAAAACGAGCGGGTGATTGACTGGTTTTGCGGGCTGGGCAACTTCACGCTGCCGCTGGCGACCCAAGCGCGCGAAGTGCTCGGCATTGAGGGCAGCGAAGCGCTGGTGGCACGTTCACGCGACAATTTCAAGTCAAATCAGGCTCTAAGGCAACAGGGACAAGCGCTGGCAGCTACTGAATTTGTAGCGCGTAATTTGTTTGAGATGACGCCCGAGATGCTGGTGGCCGATGGCGCTGCCGACAAATGGCTGGTCGATCCGCCGCGCGAAGGCGCTTTTGCGCTGGTCAAAGCCTTGGCTGAGCTGGAGCAAGCACGCCTTGGCGCTGAGGGTGCCGCGCCGCTGCCCGAAGGCGCGCAGGGCTGGACGCCGCCGCAGCGCATTGTCTACGTCAGCTGCAACCCGGCGACGCTGGCGCGCGACGCCGACGTGCTGGTGCATTTGGCGGGCTACCGCTGCACGGCGGCGGGCATGGTGAATATGTTTCCGCACACCGCGCACGTCGAAAGCATGGCGGTATTTGAGCGGGTGTGAGGCTTAGCTGCGGTCGGCGTCGCTAGTGTCGCTGGCGTCGCTGCGCGGTGCGCGGGCGGGCTTGTCGGCTTTACCCAGCATCGACGGCGCGCCGTCGATTTTGTTTTCGCGCATGTACACATCCATGTCTTTCCAGCCGGCAAAAATGGCCGACTTGGGCGCTTTGGGGTTGAGCGTGTAGCAGTCCTCGATGCCGCGCAGCGCATGGCGGCAGGCACCACCAACGGCTTTGGCATCGGCTTCGCGTTGTACGACGCGGGGGTCAGGAATGAGGCCAGGAATCTCGCAGCCGCCCAGCAGCAATAGCGCAAACACCGCTGCGACGCGGTAGGTAAGGAGTGGGGCTTTTGAGTGCATAGCTTCAATTATCGGCCTTATATGTCGTTATTTAAGGCTTATTTGTTTTCAGCAGCTGTTGGCAGATAGCAAAAAGGCTCCATCAGGAGCCTTTTTGTCGAGTGGCCGTGAATATCAGTCGCGCTCGCCGCCCATGATGCCCAGCAGAGCCAACAGGCTTTGGAAGACGTTGAAGATGTCCAAATACAACGCCAGCGTAGCGCTGATGTAGTTGGTTTCGCCCCCGTCCAGAATGCGCTTTAAGTCGTACAGCATGTAGGCGCTGAAGATGCCGATGGCGGCGACCGAAATCGCCATCATGCCGGCCGTGGAGCCGATGAAGATGTTGACCACCGAGCCCACAATCAACACCATCGCGCCGACAAACAGCCATTTGCCCATGCCAGACAGGTCGCGCTTGACGACGCTGGCGACGCTGGCCATGACGAAGAACACCCCCGCCGTGCCGGCAAAGGCCGTCATGATCAGCTCAGCGCCGTTGGAGAAACCCAGCACCATGCCAATCATGCGCGACAGCATCAGCCCCATAAAGAAGGTAAAGCCCAGCAGCACCGGCACGCCAGCGGCCGAGTTTTTGGTCTTTTCAATGGCGTACATAAAGCCAAAGGCACCGCCCATGAAAACGATCAGCCCCAAGCCGCCGCGCAGCGATTGGGTGATGCCGGTGGCTACGCCCAGCCATGCGCCCAGCACGGTGGGCAGCAGGCTCAGCGCCAGCAGCCAATAGGTGTTGCGCAGCACTTTGTGGCGCTGCTCCTGCGAAATGCCGTAGCCATAGTCCGCAGAGGAGTTAAGGGTGTTGACCCGGTTGTTCATCAAATCTCTCCTGAGTGACCTGCACAGCGCAGGCGTGA
>JAGNUJ010000041.1 GCA_017987055.1 Giesbergeria sp. | reverse complement strand
ACCCTGCGCTTTGGCGGCGTGACGGCGTTGACGAACATCTCGTTCAACGTCAAAGAGCACGAAATCCGCTCCATCATTGGCCCTAACGGCGCTGGCAAAAGCTCGATGCTCAACTGCATCAACGGCGTGTACACGCCCCAAGAAGGCTCAATTACCTTCCGTGGCAAGACTTTTTCGCAGATGAGCTCGCGCCAGGTGGCTGAGATGGGCATCGCTCGCACCTTCCAAAACTTGGCGCTGTTCAAGGGCATGAGCGTGATCGACAACATCATGACCGGGCGCAACCTGAAGATCAAAAGCAACCTGCTGATGCAGGCCTTGCGCATCGGTCCGGCGCAGCGCGAAGAAGAAAAACACCGCGAATTTGTCGAGCACATCATCGACTTTCTCGAAATTCAGGCCTTCCGCAAAACACCGGTCGGTCAGCTGCCCTACGGCCTGCAAAAGCGCGTGGACTTGGGTCGTGCGCTGGCCATGGAGCCACAAGTGCTGCTCTTGGACGAGCCCATGGCGGGCATGAACGTCGAAGAAAAGCAGGACATGTGCCGCTTCATCCTAGACATCAACGATGAGTTTGGCACCACCATCGTGCTGATTGAGCACGACATGGGCGTGGTGATGGACATCTCCGACCGTGTTGTCGTTTTGGACTACGGCAAAAAAATCGGCGACGGCGCGCCTGAAGAAGTCCGCGCCAACGAAGATGTGATCAGCGCCTATCTGGGCACCAGCCACTGAAGCACGGGAAGAAACACCATGGCATTTTTTCTTGAAACACTGATCGGCGGCCTGATGGCCGGGATGCTGTATTCGTTGGTAGCGCTCGGCTTTGTGCTGATCTACAAGGCGTCGGGCGTCTTCAACTTCGCCCAAGGCGCAATGGTGCTGTTTGCCGCTCTGGCGATGGCGCGCTTTGCGGAATGGATTCCGCAATGGACGGGCATCGACAACGCCATCGTCGCCAACTTAGCGGCCTTTGTGATTGCCGGTGGCTGTATGTTTGTCGTCGCTTGGCTGATTGAGCGCTTAGCGCTGCGCCATCTGGTGAACCAAGAGGGTGCCACGCTGCTGATGGCCACGCTGGGCATTGCCTACTTCCTCGAAGGTCTGGGTCAGACGCTGTTTGGCAGCGACATCTACAAGATCGACATCGGCATGCCCAAAGACCCGATCTTCATGTTCGACTCGATTTTCTCCGGTGGCGTGATGGTGAACCAAGAAGACGTGATCGCTGCCGCTATTGCTGCTGCACTGGTCGCTGTTTTGAGCGTCTTCTTCCAGAAAACGACCACCGGTCGCGCCCTGCGCGCGGTGGCCGATGACCACCAAGCAGCGCAATCGATCGGCATTCCGCTCAACCGCATCTGGGTCATCGTCTGGTGCGTGGCTGGCGTGGTGGCTTTGGTGGCCGGCATGATCTGGGGCTCCAAACTGGGTGTGCAGTTTTCTTTGACCACGGTTGCACTGCGCGCTTTGCCGGTGGTGATTTTGGGTGGCCTGACCTCGGTGCCAGGCGCCATTATTGGCGGCCTGATCATCGGTGTCGGCGAGAAGCTGTCCGAGGTGTATTTGGGTCCGTTCGTGGGTGGTGGCATTGAAATTTGGTTTGCCTACGTGCTGGCTTTGGTCTTCTTGCTGTTCCGTCCTCAGGGTCTGTTCGGCGAAAAAATCATCGACCGCGTGTAACCCAACAAGAAGAACAAGGAGTCCTTTATGTTTTACCGCGAAAACGGTCAGTTCAAAACCACCTACCGGGCAGACCAACAAATCTTCCCGATCACGCAAGACCGCGTGGCCATCGGCTTGATACTGGCCTTTGCTTTCTTGGTGGTGCCGATGGTGGCCACCGATTACTTCTACCTCGCCATCCTGATTCCACTGACCATCATGTCGCTGGCAGCGCTGGGGGTGAACATTCTGGTGGGCTACTGCGGCCAGATCTCGCTGGGCTCGGGTGCCTTCATGGCCGTCGGTGCCTACGGAGCCTACAACTTTGTGGCGCGGATACCGGACATGCCGCTGATCCCCGCACTAATTCTGGGCGGCCTGTGCGCCACCTTCTTCGGCATCCTGTTTGGCCTGCCCAGCCTGCGCGTCAAAGGCCTGTACCTGGCAGTGGCGACGCTGGCAGCGCAGTTCTTCAGTGACTGGATGTTTCTGCGTATCAAATGGTTCACCAACAACTCGTCCTCGGGTTCGGTATCGGTGAACAACCTAGAAGTGCTGGGTTTCTCCATCCAGTCAGCCCAATCGAAATACCTGCTCTGCCTAGCATTGCTGGTCATCATCGCCGTGCTGGCAAAGAACTTAGTGCGAGGTGCCATCGGCCGCGAGTGGATGGCCATCCGTGACATGGACGTGGCCGCCGCCGTGATCGGCATCCGCCCGATGTATGCCAAGCTCTCGGCATTCGCTGTCAGCTCTTTCATCATCGGCATGGCCGGCGCGCTGTGGGGCTTCGTTCACCTAGGCTCTTGGGAGCCTGCAGCCTTCTCGGTAGATATTTCATTCAAGCTGCTGTTCATGGTGATCATCGGCGGCATGGGCTCCATCATGGGCAGCTTCTTCGGCGCAGCCTTTATCGTGGTGCTGCCCATCGTGCTCAATCTGGTGCTGCCGGCGCTGGCCGGCATGGTCGGCATGGAGATCTCGACGGCTGGCATCTCGCACGCCGAGCTGATGATCTTCGGTGCCCTGATCGTCTGGTTTCTGATCGTCGAGCCACACGGCTTGGCCAAGCTTTGGTCTACAGGCAAGCAAAAGATGCGTGTCTGGCCGTTCCCGCACTGAGGCCAGAATTTCCCTGGATTCATTAAAAACAATAGCTGTTAACGCAGGTGTATAGATGCTTTCAGTATGAAAACCATCTGAAACCGTTTATACGCCTGCGCAAGAAGCTCCTTTTTTCGATTCGTCTTTACTGCCCTTGCTTCGCCATCCATTTCAACCGAGGAGATAAACCATGAAACTCACCCGCCTAGCGCTTGCCGCCACCCTCGCCGCTGCTGGTAGCGGTTTTGCCGCCAGCGCATCCGCGCAAGCCAACGAACAATTCTTCCCGCTGCTGTCTTACCGCACCGGCGCTTATGCCCCCAACGGCATCCCATGGGCCAACGGCAAGCAGGACTACATCAAGCTCGTCAACGCGCGCGACGGCGGCATCAATGGCGTCAAAATCACCTACGAAGAATGCGAAACTGGCTACGCCACCGACCGCGGCGTGGAGTGCTACGAGCGCCTTAAGACCCGCCCCGGCGTGGCGATGGTCGATCCTCTGGCCACCGGCATCACCTTCGCGCTGACCGAAAAGGCCGCTGTAGACAAGATTCCGCTGATGACGATGGGCTACGGCCTGTCGATCTCGCAGGACGGCAAGGCCTTCAAGTGGAACTTCCCTTACCGAGGCAGCTACTGGACAGGCGCTGACATCCTGATCCAGCACATCGGCAAGAACGCAGGCGGCATGGACAAGCTCAAGGGCAAAAAGGTGGCTTACGTCTATCACGACAGCCCCTACGGCAAAGACGCCATTCCGCTGATGGAAGCGCGCGCCAAAATGCATGGCTTTGAGCTGCAATTGCTGCCCGTCACAGCACCCGGCGTAGAGCAAAAAGCCACTTGGCTGCAAGTGCGCCAAAGCCGCCCCGACTACCTGCTGCTGTGGGGCTGGGGCGCAATGAACGCCACCGCCCTCAAGGAAGCACAGGCCACGGGCTTCCCGCGCGACAAGATGTACGGCGTCTGGTGGGCCGGCACCGAACCCACCGTGCGCGACATCGGCGAAGGTGCCAAGGGCTTCCATGCACTGTCCCTCAGCGGGCATGGCACGGACTCCAAGGTCGTTCAGGACGTGCTCAAGACCGTGCATGGCACCAACCAGGGCACCGGCCCTAAGGATGAAGTGGGAACCGTGCTCCACGTCCACGGCATGATCGTCCAAATGCTGGCTATTGAAGCCGTGCGCACAGCACAAGAAAAATTCGGCAAAGGCAAGGTCATGACAGGCGAGCAAGTGCGCTGGGGCATGGAGAACCTCAAACTCGATCAAAAGCGCATCGACCAGCTGGGCTTCACTGGCCTGATGCAACCCATGACCGTCACTTGCGAAAACCACATGGGCTCCGCCTCGGCGCGGGTACACACTTGGGATGGCAAAAAATGGAATTATTCGTCCGACTGGTACCAGGCAGACGCCAAAGTGTTGAATCCGCTCGTCAAAGCAGACGGCGACAAATACCTGGCTGACAGGAAACTCGCTCGCCGAGCAGATTGCAACTGACCCGCCACCACAACAGAGGAGACAAACCATGAAATTCACCCGTTTGGCTTTGGCAGCCACTCTGGCTGCCGCTGGCACCGGCTTTGCCAGCAGCGCTTTCGCGCAGCCAGCCAATGAGCAATTTATCCCCCTGCTGTCCTATCGCACCGGCCAGTTTGCGCCTCTGGGCATTCCTTGGGCCGATGGCAAGCAGGATTACCTCAAGCTGGTCAATGCCAAGGGCGGCATCAACGGCGTCAAGATTGCCTTCGAGGAGTGCGAGACAGCCTATGACACCAGCCGTGGCGTGGAATGCTACGAACGCCTCAAGAGCAAGGGCAGCGGCGCTTCGGGTTTTGACCCCCAATCGACCGGCATCACCTTCGCCGTGACCGATAAAGCGCCGATCGACAAGGTGCCCGTCGTCACCGCCGGTTATGGCCTGTCGCAGTCTGCCGATGGCCGGGTCTTCGAGTGGAACTTCCCGCTGCTGGCCAACTACTGGACTGGTGCCGACGCCATCATTCAGGACATCCTGAAGAAGGAAAAAGGCAGCCTCAAGGGCAAAAAAATCGCGCTGGTCTACCACGACTCGCCCTACGGCAAGGAGCCGATCCCGCTGCTGCAAAAGCGCGCCGAGAAAGAAGGCTTCGAGCTGGTTTTGCTGCCCGTGACCGCGCCGGGCGTGGAGCAAAAGTCCACCTGGCTGCAAGTGCGCCAAAGCCGCCCTGACTACGTGGTTCTGTGGTCAGCTGGCGTGATGACGCCCACGGCCATCCGCGAAGCCCAGGCCACCGGCTATCCGCGCGAGAAGATGTACGCCATCTGGTGGGGCGGCTCCGACCATGACGTCAAGGACATCCCTGGCGCCAAGGGCTACAACACTGTCACCATCCACAACACCGCCGAGCACGACAAGATCCACGACGAGATCAAAACCCAGCTCTATGACAAGAAGCTGGGCACGGCGGGCGACGCCAAGGAGCTGGGCGCGATTGCCCACACGCGCGGCATGATGATCTCCATGCTCCAGGTCGAAGGCATACGCACCGCGCAGGAAAAATTCGGTAAGGGCAAAGTGATGACGCCCGAGCAAGTGCGCTGGGGTCTGGAAAACCTGAACCTGACACAAGAGCGCCTGAACGAGCTGGGCTTTGGCAAAATTTTGCGCCCCATCAAAACCAGCTGCGATAACCACCTCGGTACCGACTGGCAGCGCATTGCGCAGTGGAACGGCAGCAAGTGGCAGGTCGTCTCTGACTGGTACCAAGCCGACCCCGCGCTGATAACCCCGCTGGTCAAGGAGTACGCAGACAAGTACGCTAAGGAGAAGAACATCAAGGTGCGTACCTGCAATTAAAAAACCAAGGTGAAAATCCGCGCCGCAAGGTGCGGATTTTGCACCCCACGCGATTGCTTTTCTGATGACAAACGGTGAACTCAATGACCCAGCCCCAAACCGCAACCACGACTCACTCTGCCGCACCGATACTCATGGTCAACGGCATTGAGGTCATCTACAACCATGTGATCCTCGTGCTCAAAGGAGTATCGCTGGCGGTGCCCGAGGGCAGCATCGTCGCCATCTTGGGCGGCAACGGCGCGGGCAAGACGACTACGCTGCGCGCTGTCTCCAACCTACTAGCGGGAGAGCGCGGCGAAGTCACCAAGGGCTCAATCGAGCTGCGCGGCGAACGCATCGAAAAACTCTCCCCAGCCGATCTGGTGCGGCGCGGTGTGGTGCAGGTCATGGAGGGGCGCCACTGCTTCGCCCACCTGACCATCGAAGAAAACCTCATGACCGGTGCCTACACCCGAACCAGCAAGGGCGAAATTGCTGCCAATCTGGAAAAGGTCTACAACTACTTTCCGCGCCTGAAGACGCGCCGCACCTCACAGGCAGCCTACACCTCGGGCGGCGAGCAGCAAATGTGCGCCATTGGCCGCGCCATCATGACCAACCCCAGCGTGGTGCTGCTAGACGAGCCATCGATGGGCTTGGCTCCGCAAATCGTTGAAGAAGTGTTCAACATCGTCAAAGACCTCAACACCAAAGAAAAAGTCACCTTCTTGCTGGCCGAGCAGAACACCAACATGGCGCTGAAGTATTCGGACTACGGCTACATCATGGAATCGGGCCGCGTGGTGATGGACGGCCAAGCCAGCGCACTGGCCAACAACGAGGACGTGAAAGAGTTTTACCTCGGCGTCGGCGGTGGCGAGCGCAAAAGCTTCAAGGACGTGAAAAGCTACAAGCGGCGTAAGCGCTGGTTGGCCTAAATCGGCTAAAACAGCGCTTAATCCACGCTGTGCTCGCACACCGTCACAACACCCCATCCCCTATTGCCACCATGAACTCTTTTTACGACGCATTGGAAAACAGTGACCCCGCCGAACGCGAAGCCGATTTGATGGCCGCCCTGCCGACCCAAATCGAAAATGCGCGCAGCAACTCGCCCGCTTTTGCTGAAATTTTGGCCGGCATCGACCCCGCCAGCATCAATAGCCGCGCAGCGCTGGCGACGCTGCCGGTCACGCGCAAATACCAGCTGCAAGAGCGCCAAGCGGCGCAGCGCGCTGACAACGCCTTTGGCGGCTTTGCCACCATGGGTTTTGGCCCCGGTATGCCGCGCGTTTTTTGCAGCCCCGGTCCGATTTATGAGCCCGAAGGTGCCCGGCGCGACTACTGGCGCATGGCGCGCGCGCTGCACGCCGCTGGCTTTCGCGCGGGCGAACTGGCGCACAACAGCTTTAGCTACCACTTTGTGCCCGCTGGCTCAATGATGGAAAACGGTGCCCACGCGCTGGGCTGCACCGTGTTTCCCGGCGGCACCGGCCAGACCGAGCAACAAGTGCAAGCGATGGCTGAATTGCGCCCCGCGGGCTACATCGGCACGCCAAGCTTTCTGAAATTGATTTTGGAAAAAGCCGCCGAACTCAAGCAGCCCCTGCCCAGCCTGACCAAAGCGCTGCTGTCAGCCGAAGCCTTTCCGCCTTCGCTGCGCGACTGGTTTGCCGAGCGCGGCATCAACGGCTACCAGTGCTACGGCACGGCAGACCTGGGCTTAATTGCCTACGAAACCTCGGCGCGCGAAGGCTTGGTGCTGGACGAGCACGTCATCGTCGAAATCGTCCGCCCCGGCACGGGCGATCCGGTGCCTGAAGGCGAAGTCGGCGAGCTGGTGGTGACCACGCTCAACCCCGACTACCCTTTGGTCCGCTTTGGCACCGGCGACCTGTCGGCCATCTTGCCCGGCCAGTGCCCCACGGGCCGCACCAACGTGCGCATCAAAGGCTGGATGGGCCGCGCCGACCAAACCACCAAAGTGCGCGGCATGTTTGTCCACCCCGGCCAAGTCGCCAGCATTGCGGCACGCTTTCCGCAAGTGCAGCGTGCCCGCTTGGTGGTCACCGGCGAAATGGCCAACGACCACATGGTGTTGCAGGTCGAAACCACCGAAACCTCGTCCGGCTTGGCCGAGCGCCTGCAAGACGCCATCCGCGAAGTCACCAAACTGCGCGGCGAAGTCGAGCTGGTCGCTCCGGGCAGCCTGCCCAACGACGGCAAAGTGATTGAGGACGCGCGCAGCTACCGCTGATAGTCCACTCTGGGCTCAGTGCGCCCACAAAAAAGCCGCCAGCTCTGGCCACAGAGCGGCGGCTTTTTTACGTTTACGGATGATTTTTGGATGTTTTAGGCCTCTAGCCCTTTAAATACGGGCGCTAGCAGCTATCATTTTTATGCACCCCAGACCACATCGTGCCCGCCCGCCAAGCTGCGCCGCAGCATCTCAATAAACGGCGCAGCGCGTTGGCGCAGGCTGACGGTTTGACTGTCGTCCTTGGCCAGCGCGTCGTCGGTATCCTCGCCCGCCGCGTGCGCTGCGGCTATTTGCGCTTTGGCTTGCTCTTGGGCGGCGGCAGTGCGGCGCTCATCGTCGAGCACCGCCGCCTCCAGCGCCGCAACCGCCGCCGGAATTTGCGCCACGGTCACGATGCCGTTAGCGCCTGGCTCTTTGCCGATGATCTGCAACAGCCGCCGCCCGTGCGGCTCCAGCAAAATCAGGTCAGCGGTCGAGCGGGATTTGAATTTGTAGAGCATGGAGCATCCTGCATTAGTAAACTCTCACTGTATCGGCTCAGGCGCTAAGGTGCTGTAGGCCAACTGCGTTTTATGGTGCGCCTCTCTGCACTTGCCTCGCACTCCTCCCCTTTCTACAAAGCCCCCGCATGTCTGGCATCCACATCCACCGCCCGCACCAACTGGGCTTGCCCGCAGCGCGCCAAGTCGCCCACCTTTGGGCGCAAAAGGCCGAGAAAAAATTTGACGTCACCAGCCGCTACGAAACCGGCACAGGGGGCGCAGAAAGCGCCGAGCAAGACACACTGTACTTTGAAAACGCCGGCATCCAAGGCCAGCTGCAAGTGCAGGCCGATCAATTTGTGCTCACGGCGCAACTGGGCTTTTTGTTCAGCGCGTTCAAAGAGCCGCTGATGGCCAAATTGAACGCGCAGTTTGATGAGCTGCTGTCGCCAACAGACGCCGGTTAAGCCGGCTGCGCCAGCCACTGCTGCGCCAGCCGCACCCAATAGGTCGCGCCCAGCGGAATCAGCGCATCGTTGAAGTCGTAGCTCGGGTTGTGCAGCGTGCAGGGGCCGCCGCCGTGGCCGATATCGCGGTGCGTGCCGTCGCCGTTGGCAAGAAAGCAGTACGCGCCCGGCTTGGCTTGCAGCATGAAGGCGAAGTCTTCGGCGCCCATCGTCGGCTCTTGCTCGACCACATTTTCCGCGCCGACGATGCTCTCCATCACTTGGCGCGCAAACGCCGCCTCGGGCGCGCTGTTGATGGTCGGCGGGTAGTTGCGCAGAAACTCAAAATCGCAACTCGCCTCGTGCGCGGCGCAAATATGCTCGGCGACTTGGCGCATGCGCCGCTCGATCAAATCCAGCACTTCGATGCTGAAGGTGCGCACCGTGCCTTGCAGCTCGCAGTGGTCGGGCACCACGTTGGTGGCCTCGCCCGCGTTGACCATCGTCACCGAAATCACGCCGGCATCGACCGGCTTTTTGTTGCGCGTCAGGATGGTTTGGAACGCCAGCACCATTTGGCAGGCAATCGGCACCGGATCGACGCCGGTGTGCGGCATGGCGGCGTGGCCGCCTTTGCCGTGGATGGTGATTTTGAATTCGTTGCTCGACGCCATCACCGCGCCGGGGCTGACTGCCATTTGCCCCGGCACCATGCCCGGCCAGTTGTGCATGCCAAACACCGCCTGCATCGGAAACAGCGTGAACAGCCCCTCGTTGATCATCTCGCGCGCGCCGCCGCCGCCTTCTTCGGCCGGCTGAAAGATCAAATAGACCGTGCCGTCAAAGTCGCGGTTTTCGGGTTTTTCGGCCAAGTGCTGCGCCGCCGCCAGCAGCATCGCCGTGTGGCCGTCGTGACCGCAGGCGTGCATTTTTCCCGGATGGCGGCTGGCGTGGGCAAAGGTGTTGAACTCCGTCATCGGCAGCGCGTCCATGTCGGCGCGCAGCCCCAAAGCGCGGCCGCACGCGCCGCCGTCACGGCCGTGGACGATGCCGACCACGCCGGTGGTGCCCAGCCCCCGGTGGATGGGAATGCCCCAGTCGGTCAGCTGGCGCGCAACGATGTCGGCGGTGCGGTGTTCTTCAAAGCGCAGCTCGGGGTGGGCGTGCAGGTCGCGCCGCAGCGCGGCCATAGCGCCCGCTTGCTGGGCAATCGATTCGATGAGGTGCATGGTGAGTTTCCTTCCAGTCTGCCAGTCTAGCCAAGCGCGCACCGAGCCACCCATCGCCGCTGCGCCAGCCCTGTTGGCAACGCAGTTGGTTGATTTATTTTGATAGCTGCTAGCGCTCGTGTTTAAACACTTTCAATACTAAAACATGCTCAAATCCATTAAATACTTGCGCTAGCAGCTATCAAAATAAATACTGTCCAGCCGTCGCCGCGCGCTGATTACCTGCATAAAAGTCACAGGTTTATGATTTTTCAGCCTCTTTATGCCGTTATTCAAATCGAATACAGTCGATGACAGTTGCACAAAGTGCAAAACCAAATTTCTGAATTTTTACCTTTGGAGTTTTTTGATATGACCGCACGCACCTCCATCCATCGCCTGCAAGTGGCCAGCAACTTGCACCGCTTCATCAACGAGCAAGTGCTGCCCGGCACCGGCGTCGATAGCGCCGCTTTTTGGCAAGGTTTTGACGCCATCGTGGGCGACTTGGCGCCGCGCAACATCGCCCTGCTGGCCGAGCGCGACCGCCTGCAAACCGAGCTGGACACCTGGCACCAAGCCCATCCCGGCCCGATCACGGACATGGCGGCCTACCGCAATTTTTTGACGACGATTGGCTACTTGGTGCCCGTGCCCGAAGGCGTGCAAACCACCACCGCCAACGTCGATGACGAGCTGGCCGTGCAAGCCGGTCCGCAGTTGGTGGTGCCGATCCTGAACGCCCGCTACGCGCTGAACGCCGCCAACGCCCGCTGGGGCAGCCTGTACGACGCGCTGTACGGCACCGACGCCATTGCCGAGGCCGACGGCTGCGCCAAAGGCCCTGGCTACAACGAAAAGCGCGGCGCCAAAGTCATCGCTTTTGCGCGCAATTTGCTCGACCAAGCCGCGCCGCTGGCCAACGGCTCGCACCAAGAATCGACCGGCTACGCCATCGCCGGCGGCCAATTGGTGGTCACGCTGCAAGGCGGTGCCACAACCGGTCTGCAAGACAACACCCAACTGGTCGGCTACCAAGGCGACGCCGCCGCGCCGACCTCGGTGCTGTTGGTACATAACGGCTTGCACCTCGACATCATCATCAACCGCGCGACGACGATTGGTGCCAGCGACGCCGCCGGCGTGGCCGACTTGGTGATTGAATCGGCGCTATCGACCATCCTCGATTTGGAAGACTCGGTCGCCGCCGTGGACGCCGACGACAAGCTGCTGGGCTACAGCAACTGGCTGGGTATCTTGAAGGGCACGCTGACCGAGTCCTTCGACAAAGGCGGTAAAACCCTCACGCGCGGCCTGAACGCCGACCGCGTTTACACGGCAGCCAGCGGCAGCGGCGAAGTACGCCTGCATGGCCGCTCGCTGATGTTCCTGCGCAACGTTGGCCACCTGATGACCAACCCGGCCATCCTCTACACCGACGCGCAGGGCGCGCAGCGCGAAATCCCCGAAGGCATCATGGACGCGGTCGTCACCACGGCGATTGCGCTGCACGACCTGCAAGGGCATGGTGCCAATGGTCTGCGCAACTCGCGCAAAGGCTCGGTCTACATCGTCAAGCCAAAAATGCACGGCCCCGCCGAAGTGGCGTTTGCCAGCGAGCTGTTTGGCCGCGTCGAGCAGCTGCTGGGCCTGCCCGATAGCACCGTCAAGCTGGGCATCATGGACGAGGAGCGCCGCACCTCGGTCAACCTGAAAGCCTGCATTGGCGCCGCCGCCAGCCGCGTGGCGTTTATCAACACCGGCTTTCTGGACCGCACCGGCGACGAGATGCACAGCGCCATGCAAGCGGGCCCGATGATTCGCAAAGGCGACATGAAAACCAGCGCGTGGATTCAGTCGTATGAGCGCAACAACGTGCTGGTGGGTTTGGAATGCGGTCTGCGCGGCAAGGCGCAAATCGGCAAAGGCATGTGGGCGATGCCCGACCTGATGGCGGCGATGCTGGAGCAAAAAATCGCCCATCCCAAAGCCGGCGCCAACACCGCGTGGGTGCCCAGCCCCACGGGCGCGACGCTGCACGCACTGCACTACCACCAAGTCAAAGTCAGCGACATCCAAATCGAGCTGGAAAAAACCGACTTCAACGCCGTGCGCGACGACCTGCTGACCGGCCTGCTGACCATTCCCGTCACCGCCACGCCCAACTGGTCGGACGCCGAAAAGCAGCAAGAGCTGGACAACAACGCCCAAGGCATCTTGGGCTACGTGGTGCGCTGGGTCGATCAGGGCGTGGGCTGCTCCAAAGTGCCGGACATCCACAACGTCGGCCTGATGGAAGACCGCGCCACGCTGCGCATCTCCAGCCAGCACATGGCCAACTGGCTGCTGCACGGCGTGGTGACTGAGCGCCAAGTCAAAGAAACCTTCGAGCGCATGGCCGCTGTGGTCGATGGCCAAAACGCCGGCGATCCGCTGTACCAGCCAATGGCCGGCAACTTCGAGACGTCATCGGCCTACAAAGCGGCGTGCGAGTTGGTGTTCAAAGGCTTGGAGCAGCCCAGCGGCTACACCGAGCCGCTGCTGCACGCTTGGCGTCTGAAAGTGAAGGCGGCGGCTTAACGGGAGATGTTAATTTGATAGCTGCTAGCGCATGTATTTAAAGGGCTAGAGGCCGTTTTGAGCATTAATGGCACCTGCGGGTGCCGTTTTTGTTGC
>JAGNUJ010000141.1 GCA_017987055.1 Giesbergeria sp. | reverse complement strand
CCAAGCGGGCGTTGATTACAGCGGACAGTGGGCATTTAGTGCTGTGCGCCAACCACCCGTCGCCGCTGTCGGCGCTGCGCGGGCCGCTGCCGTTTATCGGCTGCGGGCATTTTGGGCAGGCGCAGCGCCATTGGTCAGCCTAACTGCCAGCAAGGCTGCGAATCCACTCCAACTGCCGGGGCAAGCAAACGCTGCGCAAGTCGTAATTCGCCTGCGCAAAAGCACGGGCGCGGGCACCCAAAGCTGCGCGGGCCGGAGCGTCTTGCAGCAAAGCACATACCGTATCAGCCAACGCCTGTACGTCAAAAAACGGTACTAAACGCCCGGTTTCACCCTCGACAATCGCCTCGTGCAGCGGCTGCGTATCGCTGGCGACAATGGCACAGCCGGCGCTCATCGCCTCCAGCAGACTCCAGCTGAGCACGAACGGATATGTCAAATACACATGCACCGCAGACAACTGCAACAGACTGACAAACTGCTCGTGCGGCACGTGGCCTAAAAAATGCACCCGTGCCCAGTCAGTCGCAGGCATGTCGGCGCGCACCTCATTAGCAAAAATATCTGCCCAAGACTGTCCCTGCGGCGGCTTGGCACCGTAGCTCACATCACGTCCGCCCACCAACAAAACTTGTGCACGCGGATGGCGGCGCAAAATCGCAGGCAGGGCGCGCATAAAGATGTGATAGCCCCGGTATGGCTCCAAGTTGCGGTTAACAAAAGTGATGACCTCATCACCTCGCCCCAACTCAAGCCCATTGGCAAGGCGCACACGCACAGCAGAATTAGGTGCAATGGCCACCGTATCAATGCCATCGTGTACTACGGTGATGTGGCGGCGAAATGACTCGGGAAACGTGCTCGCCTGCCAGCGCGTAGGTGCAATACCTGCATCGGCAACTTCAAAATGCAACAAATTATTGGCATTTTTGAGCCGCAGACGCGCAGCCTCGCCCGGATCGTTGGATACAAACTCGGGATCAAATCCGACATCGGCACCGCGCACGTGATAAAAAAACTCGGTGTAGATGCCCAGCCGCGCCGTTGGCCATACATCTTTGAGACATAAACTCTCGCCCCAACCCGGGTGCGCCACAATCACATCGGGCACAAAGCCGGTGGCACGCAGCTGCAAAGCGGCATGCAAAGCCGCTTCGGCCCGAATGGCTTTGGTCTCTAAATCAACCACCCACGGATGAATGCCCGGCGTGCTACCGCGCAACGGGCGATAGGGAACCAACTGCACGCCCAGCCACAACCGCTGCGCAGTTGGCTGCATGGTCAGCGCGACGACTGTATTTTGCGGATCTAGTGCCAGCGCTGGGGCAAGGTGTACAAACTGCCCCGGAAAATTTTGGTGAACAAAAAGAATTTTCATAAAACACCCCCAGCCCTGCCACTGGTGCAGCGCTGGGGGTCTGTGCCCTCGCTACCGATGCAAACGTGATGATTAAAGCGTGATATCCGGCGGCAAAACCACTGGGAAATTGTCGCCCAAAGAAGTATTCCATGAGCCTACCAAATGGGCTATATGAAAAATCTCTTGTGGATTCAGTGCATCACCGCTGGTGATTTGGCCGACATCGGTGTTGTTCAAAATCAGCCATACATCGGCAGACGAACGGGTATCGGCCGTAATCACCACAGACTTCATCACCTTGGTCGGCTTGCCCAGCAGCGCGCCAGCGCCAAACAGCGCCTCTACATCCGTACTGTCAGCCCGGCGCGAAACCAAGGTTGCGCCAGTGCCAGTCGTCCACGCACCGTTGTTTTCGATGACTACCACGCCACCATTGAGCAGCGCAGGAACGGGGAGGACTTCGCCTACCGCCAAGAAAGCATCCAGCCGGGTGATGTCCACGGTTTTATTGAGCAAGCGCGAGAAATCAAGCACATCCTTACCGTTGCCAAAATCAGTAATGGTGGCACCTTGGTTGCTGCTGTTTTGGTACACCGTGCTAGCCGACAAAATAAAGCGGTCATCGCCCAGACCGCCCGTGACGGTATCGGCGCTGGCGGTTAAATAAAACACATCTGCCCCGCTACCACCGTACAAAATGTCGCTACCGTCACTGCCAATCATGGTGGCGCCTGAAGCAGGGGCTTTAAAGACAATGGGAACTAAGGGATCGGCTGTTATCAACAGCTTGCCCTTGCCCACGGCGTTTGATGCATCGATATTTGTGACGCCGCTGGCCATCGCCTTCGAAAAATCGACCATCGAACCCGACAACCCACCATCGGTGCTGAGAAACACCTTAAAAGCCGTCTTACCACCCAAGGTGTAGCTGTCGCTGCCGGGGCGCCATACCAAATCACCTACCAGCTCGCCGTAAATTTTCAGCGTATTGCCTTCGCGAAAAAATGCCATGCCATTGCCCGTGGCGGACAAACCGCCAGCAGACAACGAAGCAATGATCTTCTCATCCGTACTGCCCGACATAAACGCCAGCTCCACCGCCGTCGCCTCGCGCCCGGCTGCGGCCAAGTACAAAAGCGCTGTTTCGACTTTATTTTGGGGTGCAGCCAGCGTATCGGCGATAGCCGCCACCGCCACCAGCAAATCAGCGCGCCCCATTGCGCCAGTGTTTAGCAGCGACTCGACGGTGTTGGTCAACGACGGATTAACGCCCACGGCACGCAACACCAGCGCACTCGCAAAAGCGGCATTGCTAGGAAGGCCAGCATTGCTCAGCGCAAAACCCGGCGCACTCAACAAGTACGAAGCTATCTCTGCCAAAGTGCTGCCGCTGCGCAATGCGTTCATTGCTGCGTCGTACAGCGGCGCATCCGGGGCGCGATCGAGGGCGAGAAAAAACATTCGCGCGACATCATCCGCAGGACTGTGCGAAGCCACGGTGGCAGACAAGTACAGCGTTTTCAGCACCTCGCCAAACGTAGCGCTGCCGTTATCGAGCCTCAATGCCAGCGCTTCCATCACGGCGGCAGAGGGCTGTTCAAAAGACAGCGTCTTGTAAAAACGGGTCACCGTACTCAGTGATTTTTTCGTGGCCATATTCGCTAAGGTCTCGCAATGATTTAGAGAATTAAGGCGTCGTTGCAGAGCGGTATTGGCTAACCTGCGCCTGCAGCTCCGGCGTAAGTTGTCCAGACTGGAAGGCAGCCACTTCGGCATCACTCAACTTACGATTGAGCACTGCGTCGCGGTTAGCGGGGTCTGCAAAATTGACGGGCGTAGCGCTGGTGCCGCTTGCCCCACCGGGCCAGCCTAAGCTGCTGTTGATTTGGTCATACAAGCTCGGGCGATTCCAATCTTTATCAAACGCAGTTTTGAAATCTGGCATCGAGGTATCCATTCCTTGAGGCGCAGCGCCAGCAATGGTGTGTACGCCGTAGTCAAAGGTTTCATAAGCTCCGCCCGCCGCCAGCATGGAACGATCAAGCGAATGGATGGCATTGCTCTTGGCCTGTGCATCGCCTGAGAAATACCCCCGCAAGGTATTGACTGAATGGCTTTTTTCGGGGTCATAGCCATTGGCCTTGGCCTGCGCAATCGAGCGATTTAACGCGGCCAGCACCCATTGTTCTGTTGGATTAGTGGCTTGTGCAACCGCAGGCGCGCTGGGTTTAAGCGCCGCAGAATCTTTGTTTGCTGCATCTGCACCAGCAGCCAATGCGGCCTTCAATGCCTCCGTGACAGAGGCGGACGAAGCACCAGCACCAGCACCAGCACCAGCAGCGTCAGCACGGCCAACAGACTCGCTGGCCGGGCTGGGCTCCGAGCCCAACAGCTGTAGCGCTTGGGTAAATTGCCCCAGCAGTGCATTGAGGCCGTTGACGGCACTTTCTAGTACGGCTTTGTCAGCGGGGACTTGTCCCGATGAGAAAGAGCCGCGCACCCCTTGCATCACCTGCTCCATCGCATCTACGGCTTGATCCAACGAACCTGAAAAAGCATCGCCCGGGCGATTGGTGCCACCCCCGCCACCGCTGCTTGGTGCTGCCCCGCCAGAAGCCGCGCTGCTAGGCATAAAAGTCGTCTGGTAAGGCGTAAGCTTGAAATCCATGGTCTATCTCCCACTGTCAGATAGATGCCATGCTACAAGCGGGCGCAGCATTGAAGTGCCGCGAAAAGCAGGCTAAAAACCTGCCAATCGCAAGCTCTCACAGCTTCTTTTGCGGCGCATTGACATCCTCCCGCCCTAAAGGACTTGTCATTACCCACATCTTTCAGCTACATCTGAATAATCGACCAACAATAAGTCCTGAGGGTGCGGACCAATGTACGACGATGAGAAGTGGATTTCCGAACAATTTGGCCAA
>JAGNUJ010000140.1 GCA_017987055.1 Giesbergeria sp. | reverse complement strand
CAAGGCATTGCCAACAAGCCGTTTGACCGGGCGCTGGAATACAACGCCCACGCGCTGGCGCAGCTAATCACCGTCCACAAGGGCAAAGCGCAGTTCAACTTGCCCCAGCCGGCCAGCGAAATTTTGCGCGCCGACGACTCCGACATGGTTTATTACCAAGTCACCGGGCCCAGTGGCGAGCTGCTCTCGGGCGAGCGCGCGCTGCCGCTGCCGCCGCCCAACGAGACCCACTTCCCCGGCGAAGTGCTGCTGCGCGATGCCGAGCTGCGCGGCATCGACATCCGCATGGCCTACATCTGGGTGCGCCTGCCGGGGCGCGAAGCGCGCCAAGCGCTGGTGCAAGTAGCCGAGACGCGCGAAAAACGCAGTGTGCTGGCGACCGAAATTATCAAAGGCGTGATGCTGCCGCAGTTCATCATCTTGCCGCTGGCGGTGCTGCTGGTGTGGCTGGCGCTGGCGCGTGGCATCAAGCCGCTCAACCAGCTGGAAGAGCGCATCCGCGCGCGCAGCTCGGACGACTTGAGCCCGCTCGACCACCGCACCGTGCCGCTGGAGGTGGCACCGCTGGTGGCCTCGGTCAACGATTTATTAACGCGGCTGAACGACTCGCTGGCGACGCAAAAGCGCTTTTTGACCGACGCCGCCCACCAGCTCAAAACCCCGCTGGCGGGGCTGCGCATGCAGGCCGACTTGGCCCAGCGCGAGGGCACCAGCACCGAAGAATTGAAGCGCTCGCTGCAGCAAATCGAGCACTCCAGCATCCGCGCCACGCACACCGTCAACCAACTGCTGGCGCTGGCGCGCGCCGAGAGCAGCAGCACGCTGCAAGCCTTTGCCCCTTGCGACGTGGCGCACCTGACGATGGAGGCGGTGCGCGACTCGGTGCCGCGTGCGCTGGAAAAGCACATCGACTTGGGCTACGACGGCGCGCAGCCGGGCGATCCGGGCGTGTGGGTCGATGGCAACCCGACGCTGCTCAAAGAGCTGGTGCGCAACCTGCTGGACAACGCCATGAACTACACGCCGTCCAGCCTCGATAAACCCGGCGTCATCACCGCGCGCGTGCTGGCCGACCCGTTTGGCCGGATGCTGGTGCTGCAGGTGGAAGACTCTGGCCCGGGCGTGCCCGAGTCCGAGCGCGATTTGATTTTTCAGCCGTTTTACCGTGCGCTGGGCAGCGGCGCAGACGGCTCAGGGCTAGGCCTGCCTATCGTGCAAGAAATTGCCCGCCAGCACGGCGCGCAGCTGTCGGTCGATGATGCCCACCCCGGCCATAACCCGCCGGGTGCCTGTTTTACGCTGCGCCTGCCAGCGCGACCGGTGGATGATTAACGGCGCGCGCGCTGAAAAATGCTATTAATTTAATAGCTTCTAGCGCAAGTATTTATTGGGCTAGAGGCCTATTTAACTTCAAAGCACGAGCGCAGAGGCTTGCCGGACAAGGCCGACTGCATCCGGCTGAGCTTGGCTTGCAGTGCCGCATCGACCAATGGCAGGCGCAGGTTGAAGATTTCCGACTCGGGGCGCTCCAAGATGACGCGGGCGGTACGCACGCCTTGGTTGCCCAAGTTGGCCAAACCGCGCTCGGCAGCCTCTTCGGTAGCAAAGCGTCCCAGCGACAGACCCGGCTCTAGCTCGGGGTTGTTGGGGCGGTCAAACGAGACTTTGCGGATGCGCAGTTCGATGCGCTTTTTGGCCAACATATCGGTGCTTTCAAACCGGCCCATATAAATCATCCAGCGTGCAGGAATTGGCGTGCTCTCTAGCTGCCAACTGCCTTGGGGCAGCGCGGTAGCGGCAGCTTGGCGCCAAACGTCGGCTTGCTCAGGGCTGAACGGGCCGGCCTGCAAACACTCGCCGCGCGTCGCCGCGACCGGCTCGGGCGTGACGGTGGGCACCAGCACCACGGCTTGGGCGGGCGCTACAGGGGCAGGAGCGGCGGACTCAGGTTCAGCCAGCGGTGTGGCTGGTGCGGTGGTTTCGGGCGCTGGCTGGGGCGCTTGAGCCTGCGCAGCCACGCCAGTCGCAGAGATGATGCGCAGCGCTTGCGGGGCAATTTGCTGCGCCAGATGTTGCGGCTCTGACTGCTCTGTTGGTGCCATACCCCACGCGCGCAGCAAGCCAGCTGACCATGCGTAATAGCCCATATTGGCCAGCAGCAGAAAAATAGCCACAAGGCGCAGCATGGTCAGTGCTCCCGCGCGCGCACCGGGCGCACGCTGACTTCAGAGCTGGTCACGGTTTGCATTCCTTGCGCGGTCATGACGTGCAGCGCGCCATCGGTGCCGACACCGTGCGCCGTGCCGCTATTGCCGTCGCTTAAAGTTACCAGCCGCTCTTGCAGCACATCACGCAGCGCAAAACGCGGCTGCATCGGCGCAAAGCCGTAGGCCTCGAAGGATTGCAGCAGGTTGACCAGCGGCGCGGCAACCAGTGCCAGCGCGGCGGGAGCGTCCAAGGCGGCATCGACTTCTTGCAAACAGCCGGCCGGAATCGACAGGCCGACAGCATTGCGCGCCAGCACGTTCAGGCCGATGCCGACGACGACGTAGCGCGCTGAAGCGGTCGCGTTGGGCGCGACAAAGCTGGCCGTCTCGACCAAGATGCCGCCCAATTTACGCTCGCCAGCGGCACCGCCCAACCACAAATCATTGGGCCACTTCAGGCCGATGCGCGGGCTGGCGCTGCTAGCCGTGGGCAGCACCGGCTGCAGGCTTTCGGCCACGCTGACCCCCACGGCCAGCGACAGGCCCGACCAGTCCACGGGAGACAGCGGCAGGCCGAGCGAAAAGGTCAGCGACTCGGCCTGCGCGCCGCTGTGCCAATCGCGCCCCAAGCGGCCACGGCCAGCGGTTTGCTGCTCGGCCACCAGCAAGGTCGCAGCGCAGCGGCCAGCGCGGGCGCGGCGCATCAGCTCGCTGTTGGTCGAGTCGATGCTGGGCAGTATCTCCACCGTAAAGCCCGGCAACTGCGGCTCTATGGCGGCGCGGATGGCCTCTACCGGCCAGCGGATGGTTGGTTTCATGGTTTTTTGGGTGGCTTGATCGGCTTTATTGGCTTGGGCAGCGCTGCGCCGCGCTTGGGCGCCAGCAGCGTGCCCCGGCAACTGGCTGCGCCGCAATAGCACGGGTACTCGGCCTTGAGTTTTTTGGTATAGCGCTCGTCCAGCATCAGGCCGTAGTCGTAGTTCAGCTCTTCGCCGGCGGCAATGTTGCGCAGCGCGGTGATGAAGATGCGGCCGCCGTGCTCATCGGCAAAGCAGTTGGGCGCGCAGCTGTGGTTAATCCAACGCGAGGAGTTGCCGCCAAAGTTGGCATCAATCACCCGGTCTTCATCGACGTGAAAGTAGAAGGTGTGGTTGGGTTGCAGCGGATCGTGCGGGTGGCGGTCTTGCGCGGCTTGCCAGCTGATGATTTGGCCGGTGTACTCGATCAGCACCTCGCCCTCGGCGATGTCTTGCACGGCAAAAACACCCTTGCCGTGAACGCCCGAGGTGCGAATTTGGATACGGCGGCCGGTGCTGGCGCGCAAGGCGGTGCGGGACATGGCAAAACTCTGTTAACTTAAATGAGCACACATGTGCGTGCGCAGGCACGCGCGAGAGGCCCAGATTGTAGATAGCGGCCGGAGCATCTCTCCGGTAGTAGCCGTATGGCGAGAACCCATCATGACCAAGACCCTGGTAATTGCAGAAAAACCTTCCGTCGCACAAGACATCGTGCGCGCCCTGACCCCCATTGCCGGCAAGTTCGACAAACACGAAGACCATTTTGAAAACGAGCGCTACGTCGTCACCAGCGCCGTCGGCCACTTGGTCGAGATCCAAGCGCCCGAAGAGTTCGACGTCAAACGCGGCAAATGGAGCTTTGCCAACCTGCCGGTGATTCCGCCGCGCTTTGATTTAAAACCGGTCGAAAAAACCAAAGCCCGCCTCAACGCCGTGGTCAAACTGGCCAAGCGCAAAGACGTCAGCGCCCTCATCAACGCCTGCGACGCCGGGCGCGAGGGCGAGTTGATTTTTCGCTTGATTGAGCAATACGCTGGCGGTGCCAAGCCGCTGGGCAAACCCGTGCAGCGGCTGTGGCTGCAGTCGATGACGCCGCAAGCCATTCGCGACGGCTTTAACCAGCTGCGCAGCAATGCGCAAATGCAAGGCTTGGCCGACGCCGCGCGCAGCCGCTCTGAGGCCGACTGGCTGGTCGGCATCAACGGCACGCGGGCGATGACGGCGTTTAACTCGCAGGGCGGCGGCTTCTTTTTGACCACCGTCGGCCGGGTGCAAACGCCGACGCTGTCCTTGGTGGTCGAGC
>JAGNUJ010000040.1 GCA_017987055.1 Giesbergeria sp. | reverse complement strand
GGGTCGTCGCGCATCGCCATTTCCGCCACGATGCCAATGCCCAGCCCGAGGCGCACATAGGTCTTGATGACGTCCGAGTCGATGGCTTCCAGCGCAATGCGCGGCTGCAGGCGGCGCGCGGCAAAGGCGGCGTCAATCTTGCCGCGCCCGGTAAACGACGGGTGGTAGGTGATGAGCGGCTCGTGGGCAATGTCGTCGAGGCCGATGCGCTCTTTTTGCACCAGCGGGTGGTTCGGCGGCAGCACCAGCACATGCTCCCACTCGTAGCAGGGCAGCGTCACCAGCTCGGGGTAGGCGGCCAGCGATTCGGTGGCTATGCCGATTTCGGCCACCTCGTCGATCACCATGCGCGCCACTTGGTCGGGCGTGGTTTGGTGCAGGCTGACGTTGACTTTGGGGTAGGCCTCGCGCAGTTTGGCCACCGGCAACGGCAGCACGTAGCGCGCTTGGGTGTGGGTGGTGGCAATGCTCAGGGTGCCGCTGTCTTGGGCGCTGTACTGCTCGCCGATGCGCTTTAAGTTGCTGACCTCGCGCATGATCAATTCAATGCTTTTGAGCACGTGCTGCCCCGGCTCGGTCACGCGCTTGAGACGCTTGCCGTGGCGCGCAAAAATTTCGATGCCCAGCTCGCCCTCTAGCTCAATGATGGCTTTGGAGACGCCCGGCTGCGAGGTGTGCAGCGCTTTGGCCGCCTCGGTCAGGTTGAGATTGCGGCGCACTGCCTCTTGAACAAAACGAAATTGGTGCAGGTTCATATCTAATGCAAGCTAAAAATTCGCTGCATTATGCTGCAATCGTCTAAAGAGGCGGGAATCTAAATTTCGCTGGCAATTTCGGCCATCAGTGCCGTCATGCGTGGGTTTTCACCGATGGCGGGCTGGATGTGGAACTGCACGCTGGGATGGGCGTTGCGCAGCGCTTGCACCAGCACCGGCAGGTCTTCGCGCGCGTGTTTGCCGGTGCCCAAAAACATCGGCACCACGGTGATATGGGTGATGTGTGTGTTGTGGCTGGCGCTTTCAGCGAGCAGCTCTTGCACCGCGTCGGGCAGGTTGGGGGCGCACAGTTCGAGGTATGCGCAGCGCACGGCGGCTGCGGCCGATTGCGCTTCGATGTGTTGGCGCACGGCCTCCATCGGCGCACGCCACAGTGGGTCGCGCGAGCCGTGGGCGAATAAAACGATGCCGTGGTTATTTTTGGTGTTTTGCATACATCGGAAGAAAAAAGGGATTCAGTGTCGTCAGCGCTTGAGCACCAGCCAGCCAAACGCGCCCAGTGAGAGCAGCGAATAAATCATGCCGGGTGCCGCTGCGGTGAGCCACGGCGACCAGTTTTGCAGGTTGCCGGCGTAGCCAAACACGTTGTTGAGCAAAAAGAAGCTGATGCCGGCCATCACGCCGCCAAACACATAGGTGGTGACGCTGCCCGAGCGAAAGTGCAGGTAGGCAAACGGCAAGGCCAGCACCACCATCACCAAGCAGCTGAGCGGGTAGAACACTTTGCGCCAGAACTCGATTTCGTAGCGCTGGGCGGCTTGGCCGTTGGCCTCCAAGTGGCGGATGTACTGGAACAGGTCGATGGTCGCCATGCGGTCGGGTTTCAGTACGGCGGCGGCGACCATGTCGCTGGTGATGCTGGTTGGCCAGCGCAGCATAGGAAGTTGCTGGTGCTCGACGCGGGGTTCGTCCGTCGCATAGGTGTGAAAGTTGCTGCGCCGCACTTGCTGCAGCGTCCAAGTGTTGTCTGCGCCAAATTGGGCACTGCTGGCGTGAATTTGCTCAGTTAGGCGGCTGGCACCATCAAATTCAAAAATACGCACGTTGTCCATTTGGCCGTCGGCACCAATTGCGCGCACGTTGACAGCGTAGGAATGCTCGCCTTGGCGCTCTTTGAGCCAAGCGCCGGTAGAGCCAGTAGTGATTTGGCCCAGCGAGCGTGCTTTGACCAGTTGTGCGGCGCGGTCGGTCCAGGGTGCGACGTAGTCGCCGATGGCAAAAGTTATCAAGACAAACGCTGCGCCTAGCGTCAGTAGCATCCCCAGCGCCTTTCCCGGTCCCAAGCCGCTGGTGCGCAAAATAGTGAATTCAGAGCTTTGCGCCAAGCGCGCCATGACATAGATGGTGCCAATGAGCACCGTGATCGGCAGCAGTTCGTACAAGTGGCTGGGAATGACCAGCGCCACAAACAGCATCGCGTGCGAGGCCTGATAACTGCCGCCGCTGCGCCCGACCCAGCGCAGCTCGTCGACCAAATCGAAAAAGAAAAATAGCGCCAAAAATCCCAGCGTGACAAACAGCACCGCCGAGGCGATTTCGAGGTAAATAAAGCGGCGAATAGTGCTCATGCGGCTCTCCGGCGTTGCCACCACGGGCGCAGCGACCAATGGTTGTGCCGTGCGGTCAGCAACAGGGCAGAAAAAGCCAAGATGCCGCCGTGCAGCATCAGCAAAAACGGCAGTAATTGCACTTTGCCTGCGCCAATCCAGCTTTGTCCTAGCACCATAAAGTTGTAATAAACGATGAAAGCAAACAGCGCAAACACCAAGTTGGCGCTGCGGCTGGCACGCGGGTTGACGCTCGACAGCGCCAGCGCCAGCACGACAAAGTTAAACGCCGCCAAAGCCAAGCCGATGCGCCAGCCCAGTTCCGCCTGATACGTTGGGTCAGGTCGTGCCAACAATTGCGCAGTGCTGCTGGTTTTGACGTTGCCGGCGTCGGCGCTGCCGCTGCTACTGCCGCCCGATTGCTCGAGCAGCGTGCCGTATTCGGTAAATTCGCTGATTTTGAGGCCGGGTTTGTCGCTGGAGGATTCGACGCGCTGGCCATTGTTCAAAATCACAAAACGCTCGCCCTGGCGCACTTCCAGTCGCGCACTGCGGGCAGAGGTGACGGATTCGCCCGTGGGCTGCGAGGCGGCAATAAACACGTTGTTCGCCCCTTGTGGATCGGGGCTTTCTTTGTCGATGAAGAACACCCGGCTGCCGTTGGCCGATTCTTGAAACTCGCCCGGTGCAATGCGATCGATGTCATTGCGCTGTTCATATTGGGCGCGCATGCCTTGGATTTGCTGGTTCGCCCACGGCCAGACCACCAACGATAGCGCGGTCACCACCACCAACACCGGCCACGCAAAGCGCAGCAGGGGAGCGAGCAAACTGGCCAAGCCTTGGCCGCTGGCAAACCAAATCACCATTTCGCTGTCGCGGTACATGCGCGAGAGCGCAGCGACGATGGCGATAAACAGGCTCAGGCACAAAATGGTCGGCAACTGGCCGAGCACGGTAAAGGCCATCACCAAAATAATGTCGGACGGATTGACGTTGCCACGGGCGGCTTGACCGAGGGTGCGAATCAGCATCATGGTCATGACCACGGTGACCAGCACCACCAAGGTGGCGCCAAAGCCGCGCGCCAGCTCTTTGCGAACAGATGAATCGAATAACATGGGCGCGAAAGAAAAAGGTACTAATTATGAACTTCGATTTAAAGACGCTGGAGTTGCCCAAGGCAGCTGCTGAAAAATGTGACCTGTTGGTGCTGCTGGTGGCCGATGGCTTTACGCCTGGCGCGGATGCTTTGTCTGCCGTCGTGGCGCAGGCGCTCAAGAGTGCTGATTTGACGACCAAAGCCGGTCAAAGCCTGTCGCTGTACCAAGCCGCTGGCGTGGCGGCGCGGCGGGTGTTGTTGGTCGGTGTGGGCGCTGGCGATGCGCGCGGTGTGCGCGCTGGTGTGCAGGCGGCAGCGGCGCTGTTGCGTGCGCCCTCGGTCAAGCGGGCGGTGCTGTGCTTTGCCGGCGCAGCCTCGGCTGATGCGGTGACCGCAGCGGTGCAAACCGTGGCGCAGGCCAGCTATGTCTACACCACCACCAAGCCCAAAGCTGAAGCCTCGGTGCTGAACCGCGTGGTGATTGGCGTGGCCGACACCGCTGCCGTCACGCAAGCGTTTGAGCACAGCGTTGCCGTCAGCGTGGGCGTGGAATTTGCACGCGAATGGGGCAACCGTCCCGGCAACCACGCCACGCCAACCCTGTTGGCTGATGCCGCCAAAGGCTTGGCCAAGCACGCTGGCATCCAATGCAAAGTGATGGAGCCGGCGGAAGTTGCCAAGTTGGGTATGGGCTCGTTTATGGCGGTGGCGCAAGGCTCCAAAGAGCCGCTGCGTTTTATTGAGCTGCGCTACACCGGCGCTGCCAAAACCCAAGCGCCCATCGTGCTGATTGGCAAGGGCATTACCTTTGACTCGGGCGGCATTTCGCTCAAGCCGGGCGCGGAGATGGACGAGATGAAGTTTGATATGTGCGGCGCTGCCAGTGTGCTGGGCGTGTTCCGCGCACTGGCCGAGCTGCAGCCGAGCATCAACGTCGTTGGCCTGATCCCCGCTTGCGAAAACATGCCCGATGGCCGCGCGCTCAAACCCGGTGATGTGGTGACCAGCATGAGCGGTCAAACCATCGAAATTTTGAACACCGACGCCGAGGGCCGACTGGTGCTGTGCGATGCGCTGACCTACGCTGCTGGCCTCAAGCCTGCTGCGGTGGTCGATATTGCTACGCTGACTGGCGCCTGCGTGATTGCCCTCGGTGGTGTGCGCAGCGGCTTGTTCTCTAGCGATGAGGCCTTGGCGCAAGCGCTGCTGGCCGCAGGCGAAAGCGCGCAAGACCCGTGCTGGCGTATGCCGTTGGACGACGAGTACGCCGAAGGCCTGAAGACCAACTTTGCTGATGTGGCTAACGTGGCTGGTCGCCCGGCTGGCTCGATCACTGCCGCCAAGTTTTTGCAACGTTTTGTCGGCGAATTCCCGTGGGCGCATTTGGACATTGCCGGCACGGCGTGGAAAGGTGGCGCGGCCAAGGGCGCGACCGGTCGTCCGGTTGGTTTGCTGATGCATTACTTGCTACAGGCTGGCTCTGGTGTGCCGGCCAAGCTGTCGCCAGCGAAGGTCAAGACCCAAGCTGTGCCTAAAGTGGCTGCCAAGGCACCAGTCGTCAAAAAAGCAGGCGCTCGCAAAACCAGCACCAAGTAAGCCGCTGGCTGTGATGACTGAGGTTGCTTTTCACTTCAATGCGCCGGACAAGCTGGCGTATGCCTGCCGCTTTGCCCGAAAAATGCTGCGCAGTGGCTACCCTTTGGTCATTGCTGCTCCAGCACTGACGCTGGATGCATTGAGCACTCGGCTGTGGGCGCTGGCACCGCAAGAGTTTCTCGCCCACGCCCACGCTGACAGTCCAGCGCAGGTGCTAGAGGCTTCGCTGATATGGCTGCTGCCTGATCCCAGTCAAGCCCCGCAGCAACGGCGGCAGGTGTTGCTCAATTTAGGCGATCAAGTGCCCGCCGGTTTTGAGTACTTTGCCCGTCTTATTGAAGTGGTTAGCGCCCATGATGAGATGGATCGTCAGCAAGCGCGCAGCCGCTGGCGCGACTACACCCAGCGCGGCTATGTCATCGTGCGCCATGATTTGGTTTTAAAAAGCTGAAGATTGCCCTCTTATGTCCACGCCTATGCCGCCCAGAAATCCACCACGCTTCGTGCCCACACTGACCGAGGTAGTCCCCGATGCCAGCGCTGTGCCATTGCCGCCAGCACTGGAGGCTGCGCCAACGCCTGCGCCAGTATTGCCTCAGTTGGTCATTCCTGATGGCTTTGAGGAGATGTTGGTTCACCGCGTCATGCAGCGTGTTGATGTGGGATTGGAGCAGCGCTTGCGCGATGCGATTGCGACGGTGGTACAAGAGCAAACTCGCTCAGTCCTGCCCCGGTTGCGCGAAGAAGTTGAATCCGTGGTGCGCCAAGTGGTGTACGAGGCGGTAGCCGATGAGCTGCTGAGTAAAGGCTCAGCCCCTTCTTTTAAAATGTGATGCGCCAGTTTTTTTGTGTCGATTGAGCGCAGCCAAAAACATTCTCGCGGCGGGATATCGCCGTCTGGCAGCAGGAATTCCCGTCCTTTACGGCGGGGAGGATGTCAAGCTTATGTTTGCAGTACTTCTGGATTGACGATATTAGTTGGCGAGCCATTAATAAAATTAATAACGTTATCAAAAGCTGAGCCAAAATAAATCTCGTAATTATTTTGCTCTACATAACCGATATGTGGTGTGCAAATACAGTTTTCTAGCCGCAGCAGCGCGTGGCCTTGCAAAATCGGCTCAGTTTCGAATACATCAATCGCCGCCATACCGGGGCGGCCGCGGTTGAGGGCGGCGATCAGTGCATCGGGCTCAATCAGTTCGGCGCGCGAGGTGTTGACCAGCAGCGCCGTCTCTTTCATGCGCGATAAATCTTCGAGGGTGATGATGCCGCGCGCATCTTCGTGCAAGCGCAGGTGCAGCGACAACACATCGCACTGCGAGAAAAACTCTTCGCGCGTCTTAGCTACTTGAAAGCCGTCTCTGAGAGCCTGGGCTCGCGATGCTTCGCGTCCCCAGATGCGCACATCCATGCCAAACGCCCGGCCATAACCGGCGACGATTTGCCCTACACGTCCATAGCCCCAAATGCCCAGCGTCTTGCCGCGCAGCGCACTGCCAATGCCGAAATTGGGCGGCATGGAGACGGCTTTGAGTCCCGACTGCTGCCAAGTGCCATGCTTTAAATTAGAAATATATTGAGGCAGACGCCGCATGGCCGCCATGATCAGCGCCCAAGTCAGCTCCGCTGGCGCTACGGGAGAGCTGGCACCCTCAGCGACAGCAATGCCGCGCTGGGTGCAGGCGGCTATGTCGATATGGCTGCCGACCTTGCCGGTTTGTGCGATGAATTGGAGACGTGGTAACTTATCAATCAGCTGGCGCGTGATGTGTGTGCGCTCGCGCGTCAGCACAATGATGTCGGCATCTTTGAGGCGCACCGACAATTGCCCGACACCTTTGACGGTGTTGGTGTAGACCTTGGCGTGATAGGCATCGAGGCGTGCGGCGCAATGGAGCTTGCGAACCGCATCTTGGTAGTCGTCCAAGATTACGATATTCATCTTTGAAGCCGTCTTCATCAGTGTTTGGGTTTAAATAAGTAGCGGTTGTAACGCATTTATTGCAAGTCCATTTTTGCATTGCGATAGAAATTTTACACGGGCAAAAAATAATGCTTTTTGTAAAGCAGCGAAGTATAGGCACTGGAGGTTGGGCACTGGATTTTGTATTTGCCTTAATGGCGCCAAGCGGCCGGTGCTTGCCACTGTGTTGCCCACTTCATGAAGGCTGTTAGTGGCATTGGGCGCGCTACGCAATAGCCTTGTGCCAGCGGGCAGCCCATTTGCAGCAGCATTTGGCCTTGCTCCTCGGTTTCAACCCCTTCGGCGATGACGTTGTAGCCAAAGGAGGCGGCCAAGCCGACCACGCCCTGCACGATGGCGCGGTCGCCCGCGTCGTTCATCATGCCTTTCACAAAACTTTGGTCGATTTTGAGTGTGCTCAGCGGCAGGCGGCGCAAATAGGTCAGCGACGAGTAGCCGGTGCCAAAGTCATCCAGCGAGGTTTTGATGCCCAGCTCACCGAGTTGGCGCAAGGTGGCTGATACCGGATCCAAGTTGTAGAGCGCGGCGGTTTCGGTAATTTCGATTTCTAGCAGTTGTGGCGGGATGCACGGGTGGTGCGCCAGTTGTTGTGCCATCCACTCGGCAAAGTCGGGCTGTTGTAGGTGCGGCGCGGCGATGTTGACGCTAACTGGAAGGTGCAGACCGTTGTCCATCAGCGTTTTAATCATCTCCAAGGCAGTATTGACCGCCCAAGTGCCAAACGGGAACTCCAAATCGGTGTTCTCTAACAGCGGCAAAAAAGCGGCGGGCGAGAGGATGCCTTTTTCCGGGTGTTGCCAGCGCGCCAACGCCTCAGCACCGACCACACTGCCCAAGCGCATATCCACCTTGGGCTGCAAAAACAGCACAAACTGCCCGTCGGCCAGCGCGGCGCGCAGGTGGGTCAACTGTTTGCGGGTTTGCTGTGTGGCGCGCTCTTGCGCAGCATCAAACTGGTGAAAGCGGTTACGCCCGGCTTGCTTGGCGGCGTACATGGCTTGATCGGCGTGGCGCAGCAGTGTATCGGCGTCGGCCGCGTCTTGTGGGTACAGCGTGTAGCCGATGCTGGCGGTGACGGTGACGGTGGCGCGCTCGGTGCTCAGTACATATGGGCTGGCAATGCTTTGCATCACGGTGCGCAGTGTCGTCTCGCTATCGCTGACGTTGGTCAAATCGGGTAGCAAAATGACAAACTCATCACCACCCAAGCGCGCTACGCAGTCGCACGAGCGCAGCGCTCGCGTCAGGCGCTCGGCCACCATCACCAGCAATTGGTCACCGGTTTCGTGGCCAAAACGGTCGTTGATGGGTTTGAAGCCATCCAAATCAAGGTAGGCCACGCCCAGCAGCTTGTGGCTGTGCTTGACGTTGGCCATTGCTTCTTCCAGTTTTTGCGCCAGCAGCACGCGGTTGGGCAGGCCGGTCAAGGCGTCGTAGTGCGCCATTTTTTGCAAGCGTTCTTCTTGTATCCGCTGCGATGTCACGTCGATGCTGGCACCCAGTATTCGCAGTGGCTCTCCGTTCGCATCGACGCTGACAATCTTGCCCAAGTTGCGAATCCAGCGCTCGCCATCTTCGGGATGGGTGATGCGCCATGTTGCATCAAACGGCGCATCGGGGTGGGCGTGATAGCGCGCGGCCACTTCGGTGCTCATGTGGGGCAGGTTCATGGTGCCAGTCCAGTGCAGAGCCGACGCGGGCTGGGGCATCTCGGCGCTGCTGCCATGCATGTCGTGCCAGCGCTGGTCGCCGGTGATGATGCCGGTTTGCAAGTTCCAGTCCCACAAACCCAGCTCTGCTGCCGAGATGGTCAGCGAGAGCAGCTCTTCTCGCTCGCGCACCCGTTCTTCGCTGCGTTTGCGCTCGGTGATGTCGTGCATGCCAAACAGCCAGCAGGCCTCGCCGTCGAGGTCGGTGGTGCGGATCGATTGCAGCATGGTGCGTTGCTCGCCGCTGCGGGTGGTTAGCACGGTTTCATAGCTGTTCAATTGGCCATTGGCCTTGACTGCCGCTATCAGCTCGTTGCGCTGTGCTGGCGTATAAATTCCCAGCGCTATGGCCGATTTCCCTACGGCCTCGTCACGGCTAAAGCCAATGGCCTGCTCCCACGCGGTGTTGACGTCTAAGTGGCTGCCATCGCTGCAGCGCGTCAGTCCCATCGGGTAGGGCAGCAGTTGGAAGATGCGCGAAAAGCGCTCTTCCGATTGGCGCAGGCGCTGTTCGGTGCGCTTGGCTTGGTCGATGTCGAGCATGACGCCGCGAATGCGGGTGACGCGGCCGTTCTCTATTACCGGCTCGCCGCGCACGCGCACCCACGTCAAAGCGCCATCGGCGCGCACAATTTCCACCTCGGCGCTCCACTCAATTTGCTGCAAGATGCACTGGCGCGCCTGCTCGCGCATGGCGTCTTGCCACGCGGGTGCCACATGCTCGGCGATGTAGTTGCGCGGCAGCGGCGCGCCCGCTGGCAGGCCGTGGATGTCGTAGCAAACGTCTGACCAATACACGATGCCCTGACCGCGCATATCTTCCCAAGCGCCTAGCCGCGCCAAGCGTCCCGCTTGCTGCAGCAGGCTGTTGCGCGCTAGCAGTTCGTTGTTGGTGTGCTTTTCTTGGGTGATATCGCGAAAAACAAACACTATGCAGGCCTCGTCGCCGATTTGCACCGGCTGTGCCGACATCAGTCCTGGAATGCGCCCGTTTTTGCCTTGGGCCAGCATCTCTAGGCGATCGACTCTGCCGTCGCGCTCCAGTGCGGCGATCAATTTGGGGCGCTCATGTTCATTGGCCCAAATTCCCAGTTGTTGCGAAGTGTGGCCGATGACGTCTTCGCGTGCCAAGCCCAGCAGGTTGCAAAACGCGGCGTTGACTTCGAGGTAAGCACCATCGTGCAGCCGCGTAATGCCAGCGGCGTCAGGCATTGCGTCATAGATGGCGGTGTATTTGGCCTGCGCGGTGCGCAGTGCTGCTTCGATTTCGCGCGATGCGGTGACATCGAGGTGCAAGCCGGTCAAGCGGGTGGCGTGTCCCTGCGCATTGCGTGCCGCCACAATGCCGCGCGAGACCAGCCAACGCCAGCGCCCATGAATGTCACGCACCCGGTATTCGGCGTGGAATTGCTCTTTTAGCCCCTGCGCGCACTGGTGTGCATGCTGGCTGACGCGATCTGCATCTTCGGGGTGGCGCAGCGCGTTCCAGCGCAGCTCTAATGTTTGAGAGTCGCAGCCCAGTACACCAAAAGCTTCATAAAAATGGCCGCTGCAGCTGAAGATGTTTTTCTCCATGTCCCAGCCCCAGCGCCCGCCGTGGGCGGATTCGAGCGCCAGCAGCAGCTCTTGCTCGCGCCGCTGTAGCCGTTCGTGCGCTTGCTCGAGCGCTTGTACGGAACGCGCGCGGCTCAGAACCAGCTCCAGCCCACCGCCCAGCAGCAGCGTGCCCAGCCCAAAACGCCACGTCAGTGGGTTGAGCCAATCGGTTGCTGCGGCGTTGTTCCACAGCTGTAGGCACAGATGCAGCAGCAGCGGCAGCGTCAAAGACAGGCCGACCAAGGCCACGATGGCGTTGAGACGGCTGCGCTGGCGCACTTGGTGCCAGCCGTAGGCCAAGCCCGCCGTGGCCAGCATGCAGGCAAGACCCAGTGCATCGTGTGTTGAGGGGTGCAGCGCCAAGTGAAACAGCGCAACTGTAGCTGCGCTGGTTAGGCCAGCGACGGGGCCAAAAATCAGCATGGCGATGGCCGTGCTCAGCGGTGGCGCATTGAACGGCACCATCACCTGTTGCAGAGCCGGCAGCGCCATATTGGCACCCGCTGCCAGTCCAGCGGTCAAGCCCACCGCTACCCGAAAACGCCATGAATTGCGTAACAGGATGTGCGAGGGAATCGTTGCCGTTGCCAGCGCTAACAGCGCCAATAAGCCCGCAGCTAAAAAGAGATCACGCAGCATCGGCGCACTCGCGGGTGTCGTGTGGGCTAATGGGTGTGGGCGGAAGGGGCGCTAAAACCATGGCGGCAGTTTATGGGGGATTCTTGTACGCACTTGCTGTGGCGTTACGAAAGTTGCTATTAAATACGAAATTAGCGTCTAAGGCATACAGGGTATGCGCTGATAGCTATGAATTTAATAGCCGCATCAAGGGCTAGAGCGGCGCTGCCTACAATGCAGCCGGTTTTTAAGCATCACAAGAAAGAACGTCCGTGCAGCTCACTTCCTCGATTTTTAAGGCTTATGACATCCGCGGCATCGTGCCCGCTACTGTGAACGAGGCCATCGCCCGTGGCTTAGGCCGCGCTTTTGCCAAAGCCGCCCGCGCTGAAGGCGAAACCACCGTGGCCGTCGGGCGCGACGGGCGCTTGTCTGGCGCTAAGTTGGCGTCGGCCTTGATGCTGGGCTTGGCCGAATCGGGCTTGGAGGTGATTGATGTCGGCCTGTGTACCACGCCGATGCTGTACTTTGCCGCCAGCACGCTGTGCAAGAGCGGCATCCAAGTCACCGGCAGCCACAACCCCAAGGACTACAACGGCTTCAAGATGGTGCTGAACGGCCGCGCCATCTTTGGTGACGAAATCCAAGCGCTGCGCCAAACCATGCAAGACGAAAGCTGGCAAGTCATCCCCGGCGCCAGCATCAGCCAAGCCAACGTGCTGCCGGCCTACACCGAGCGCATCGTCAGCGACATCCAATTAGCGCGCCCGATGAAAATCGTTATCGACAGCGGCAACGGCATTGCCGGTGCGTCGGCGCCCGGCATCTTTCGCGCGCTGGGCTGCGAGGTGATTGAGCTGTTTTCTGAGGTCGACGGCAATTTTCCCAACCACCACCCCGACCCGAGCAAGCCCGAGAACCTGCGCGACCTGATTGCTGTTTTAAAAGACAGCGACGCTGAGTTGGGCTTGGCCTTTGACGGCGACGGCGACCGCCTCGGCATCGTCACCAAAGAGGGCAACAACATCTTTCCTGACCGCCAAATGATGCTGTTTGCGCAAGACGTGCTCACGCGCGTGCCCGGTGGCAAGATTTTGTTTGACGTGAAATGCACCCAGCGCCTAGCGCCCGCCATTACCGCCGCCGGCGGCGAGCCGGTGATGTACAAAACCGGCCACTCGCTGATTAAAGCGCGCATGAAAGAGCTGGACTCGCCGCTGGGCGGCGAAATGAGCGGCCACATTTTCTTTAAAGAGCGCTGGTTTGGTTTTGACGACGGCACCTACGCCGGCGCGCGGCTGCTGGAAATTGTCAGCCGCAGCAATGACCCGAGCGCGCTGCTCAACGCCCTGCCGACCAGCTTTAGCACGCCCGAGCTGAACGTCAGCTGCGCCGAGGGCGAGCCGCACCAGCTCACCGCCCAATTGCAAGAACTGGCTGCCAGCGCTTTTGCCGCGCCGGCGCAGATCAACACCATCGACGGCCTGCGCGTCGATTGGGCCGATGGTTTTGGCCTGATCCGCGCCAGCAACACCACGCCGGTGCTGGTGCTGCGCTTTGAAGGCCACACGCCCGAGGCGCTGGCGCGTATCTCGCAAGAGATGCTGGCGCTGCTGCACCGCGTCAAGCCCGACGCGGTGATGGGCGACGCGGCGCATTAATTTCCTGTGATGGCCCGCGCCGCACTGTGGCTCTACTCAGCCCTGACGTGGGCGGCGCAGCCGCTGCTGCGCCGCAAGCTGCGCCGCCGCGCCGTCGCTGAGCCAGGTTATGGCGAGCACATCGCTGAGCGCTTTGGGCATTACGCGCCGTCGCTCGACAGCCTGATGCCCAGCGACAGCCGCTACAGCGCTGACCCCTGCGCGCCGCTGGTGTGGATTCACGCCGTCTCGCTGGGCGAAACCCGCGCCGCCGCCATCTTGCTGACCGCGCTGCGCCAGCAACTGCCCGGCATGCGTTTGCTGCTGACGCACGGCACGGCGACCGGCCGCGCCGAGGGTGCCAAGCTGCTGCAGCCGGGCGA
>JAGNUJ010000001.1:10709-34832 GCA_017987055.1 Giesbergeria sp. | reverse complement strand
GGCTGCACTGCTTATGACGTGGTGCTGATTTTGAAGCGCGGCCGCCACGATGTGCGCGGCTGCAGCGTCAAACTGACCACCGAGCGCGCCGAGACCGACCCTAAGGTGTTCACCACCATCCACATGCACTTCACGCTGACCGGCAAAAACCTGCCGGCCACCGCCATCGAGCGCGCCATTGCCATGAGCCACGAAAAATACTGCTCGGCCAGCATCATGCTGGGCAAAACCGCGGCCATCACCACCAGCTTTGAGGTGCTGGAGGCGTAGTTAAACGTAGTGCGCGGTAGTGGTCATCACTTTGGCCGCTGCGCGCATCAGGGCGCGCGCTTGTGGTGGCAGCGGTATCGCGCCAGCCGCCATCGCGTCGCTGGCGTGGCGCTCTTCGTCGTCCTTCATACGCTCGACCACGGCGCGCGAGGCCAAGTCCTGCTCGGGCAGGCGGTGCAGGTGGCTTTGTAGGTGGGCGGCGACTTGGTTTTCGGTCTCGACCACAAATCCTAGGCTGACGCCGTCGCTGATTTTGGAGGCCACCAAGCCGACCGCAAACGCGCCGGCGTACCACAGCGGGTTGAGCAAACTGGGGCGCGCGCCCAGCTCATTCAGGCGCTCGCGCGTCCACGCCAAGTGGTCGCCTTCTTCACGGGCGGCTTGTAATAAATGTGCGCGCAGCTGGTCATCTTTGGTGACAGCGGCTTGCGCGGTGTAGAGAGCTTGGGCGCAAACTTCACCAACATGATTGACACGCATCAAAGCGCCCGAGAGGCGCCGCTCTTGTTCTGATAGCGCCGCTGGTGCAATCAGGTGCGCGGGCGATTCTTGCGCTGCTCGGGGTGCGGCAAACAGCGTGCGCAAAGCGGCGTCGGCGGTTGTCAGGAATTTGTCCATATTTGCGTTCCTTTGAGTGGGTGCAGCGTGTGCCGCAAGGGTGCTAAGGGGGCAATTGTCCGACCAGTTAAACCACCCTGTAGTGATAGCGCTCAGAGCAGAGGTGACACGCTGTCCGGGGTTGTTGTTGAGTAGCAACGGTTTTTTGGCTTGGCGCTGCATTCTGGGGGAATTTCTTTGCGCAACCGGGCTTGGTCTGGTGCAATAGCCATAACTTCCCCACCAGGAGGTTGGCCCGGGCAACCGGCGGACTGCGCAGATGCTGCATCTGTAATCCCAACCGAGCCGGTGCCCTACGTTAAACCTTGGAGTAAATTCAATGAAAAAATCCCTGATTGCCCTGGCCGTTTTGGCTGCTTCCGGCGCCGCAATGGCCCAGTCTTCCGTGACCCTGTTCGGCGTTGTCGACATGGGTGTTGGCTATGTCAAGAACAGCGGCAACAAAGCCGATGGCGGCTACGCAGGTCAGAGCAACAACGGCATGACCAGCAATGGCAACGTGAACAGCCGTTTGGGCTTCCGTGGTGTTGAAGACCTCGGCGGCGGCTTGAAGGCTGGTTTCTGGCTCGAAGGCCAACTCAGCCCTGATGACGGCACTGCCGGTTTCAGCTTCAAGCGCCGCTCTACCCTGAGCCTGATGGGCGGCTTCGGTGAAGTGCGTCTGGGTCGTGATCTGACCGCTGGCTACGTCAAAACCAGCACGTACGACGTGTTTGGCCAAGTCGGCATGGGCCAGTTCTTGGGCTGGGCTGGCACGCACGACGCTAAAACTGATGCTGACAGCAATGGCATCCGTGCTAGCAACATGCTGAGCTACTACACGCCTAACTTCGGCGGTATCACCGGCGCAGTGAACTACGCCTTTGGCGAGGATGCTGCTAGCAACAAAACTAACCGTTACGTTGGTGGTTACGTCGCTTACGACAACGGCCCCCTGAGCGTGTCTTTGGCTATGGACAAAAACAACGGTAATTTGCGTGCTGTTCAGAATGACCGTACCCAAGTTTCGTTGGGCGCTTCCTACGATCTGGGCATGCTGAAGCTCTCCGGTCTGGTGCAGCAAGTTAAGTACGAGCAAGTCGTTTCTAACGTAGACACCAAGTACACCAACTACCTGCTGGGCGTTTCCGCTCCTGTTGGTCCTGGCACCATCAAGGCCCAGTACGCTCACTACGACCAGAAGAACAGCAAGGACGACGCACACCAGTTCTCCGTTGGTTATGTCTATGACATGTCCAAGCGCACCGCTGTGTACGGCACCGTTGCTTTCCTGAAGAACAAAGAGCAATCGGTCCGCGGTCTGGGTGGCACGGGCTTGGAACTGGGTGCCGCACGTGGTGAGAACCAAACCGGCTTCCAAGTCGGTGTTCGCCACGCTTTCTAATGAACGGCTGGCCTAGGCCAGCTTTCAGCAGATAAAAAAAGCCGCCAACCTTCGGGTTTGGCGGCTTTTGCTTTTTGTGTACGACGGGCCGGCGCGCATTACAACAAGCACGCGCAGGCTTTGCTGGAGCCGATGGATGCAAGTTCCCCGTTTCAAAGCTGGTGGCCGCGCTTTTGCGCACATCAGCCAGTATTACCCCGAGCTGGTCGCCCTGCGCCGCGATTTGCACGCCCACCCCGAGCTGGGCTTTGAAGAGGTCTACACCGGCGCGCGCGTCAAAGAGGCGCTCAAAGTCTGCGGTGTCGATGAGATTCACGACGGCATTGGCCGCACCGGCATCGTCGCGGTGGTGCGCGGGCGCAGCACGGCCAGTGGCAGCATGGTCGGCCTGCGCGCCGACATGGATGCCCTGCCGATGACCGAAGAAAGCGACATGCCTTGGCGCTCCATGAAACCGGGCCTGATGCACGGCTGCGGCCACGACGGCCACACGGCGATGCTGATTGGCGCGGCGCGCTATTTGGCGGCGACGCGCAATTTCGATGGCACCGCCGTGCTGATTTTTCAGCCCGGTGAAGAAGGCTTGGCCGGTGCGCGCGTGATGATAGAAGACGGCCTGTTTGAGCGCTTTCCGGTGCAGTCGGTGTATGCCATGCACAACTGGCCGGCGATGAAGGCCGGCACCGTCGGCCTCAACAGCGGCGCCATGATGGCGGCGGCCGACCGCATCACCATCGAAATCACGGGGCGCGGCGGTCACGGCGCGCACGCTTATCAGGCGGTGGACGTGGTGCTGGTGGCGGCGCACATCATCACGGCGGCGCAAAGCATTGTGGCGCGCAACGTGCGACCGCTGCACAGCGCCGTGGTCAGCTTGTGCGCCGTGCAGGCGGGCGATTTGGGCGCTTTCAGCGTGCTGCCGGGCAAGGCCACCTTGGTTGGCACGGTGCGCAGTTTTGACCCGGTGGTGCAAAACATGCTCGAGCAGCGTTTGCGCGAGCTGTGCAGCGCCATTGCGCTGGGCTTTGGTGCAACGGCCACGGTGCATTACGAGCGCATTTACCCGGCCACCATCAACAGCGAAGCCGAAGCGATTTTTGCCGGCGACGTGGCCCAAGCGCTGGTCGGCGCGGAAAACTTGGTGCGCAACTTAGAACCCAGCATGGGTGCCGAAGACTTCTCCTTCATGCTGCAAAGCAAGCCCGGCGCTTATTTGCGGCTGGGGCAAAGCAACGATGCCGGCGTGGGCAGCTGCGGCCTGCACAGCACGCGCTACGACTTCAACGACGAAGTGCTGCCGCTGGGCGCTGCGCTGCACGCGAGCTTGGTCGAGCAAGCGATGCCGCTGCCCACTTGGTGAGCCGCTCGCACTGATTAAATCAGCAAAAATAATAGCTGCTAGCGCACGTGTTTATTGGGCTAGAGGCTGATTTGACTATAAATTAACGCGCCTGAGGCATGGCAGGCGCTCGGGCGACAGCTGGCACCTGCCAGCCGCAAGCGAGCCGTTGCAGTGCCCAATTGCCGTTGCTTTAGTGCCACTAAAACCACGGTGCGCGCCGCATACACTCGGGGATTGTTATGTCTTAGGGATTGACGACCATGCACCAACTCGACGCACTGAAACAACTCACCACCGTAGTGGCCGATACCGGCGATTTTCACCAGTTGGCGCAATTTCGCCCGCAAGACGCCACCACCAATCCGTCGTTGATTTTGAAAGCAGTGCAAAAGAGCGACTACGCGCCGCTGCTGCGCGAAGTGGTTCAGCGCTGGCAAGGCCGCCAGTTGGACGAGGTGATGGATCGTTTACTGGTGAGATTTGGCTGCGAGATTTTGTCCATCATTCCCGGGCGCGTCTCCACCGAAGTCGATGCGCGCCTGAGCTTTGACACCAGCGCCACCGTCACCCGTGCCGAGCACCTGATTGAGCTGTACCAAGCCGAGGGCATCCACATTGACCGCGTACTGATCAAAATTGCCGCCACATGGGAAGGCATCGAGGCCGCGCGCCAGCTGGAGCAGCGCGGCATCCACACCAATTTGACGCTGCTGTTCTCGTTTGCCCAGGCCGTCGCTTGCGGTCAGGCCAAGGTGCAGCTGATTTCGCCGTTTGTTGGGCGTATTTACGACTGGTACAAGAAACAAGCTGGCGCAGGCTGGGACGAGGCGGCGATGGCCGGTGCCAATGACCCCGGCGTGCAGTCGGTGCGCGCCATTTACAACCACTACAAGCGCTTTGGCGTGGCCACCGAGGTGATGGGCGCGAGCTTTCGCAATGTCGGCCAAATCACCGCGCTGGCAGGTTGCGATTTGCTGACGATTGCGCCGGATTTGTTGGCGCAACTGGCCGCTACCGAGGCACCTTTGGTGCGTGCGCTGGACGCGCAAGCGGCGCAGGCGTTGGACTTGCCCGCCGTCCAGTACGACGAAGCCGCTTTCCGCTACGCGCTCAATGCCGACGCGATGGCGACGGAGAAGCTGGCCGAGGGTATCCGCGCTTTTGCAGCAGACACCGTCAAGCTCGAACAACTGCTGCTCGCGCCCTGAATGCAGCCGCCCGCGTACAACTTTGCCCACGCCCAGCAGCCGCACCGCATCCGCTGTGACTACACGCCCGCGTGGGCGGCGCTGCGCGCGCACTTTGAGCGTAGCGGTCGCCATTTCGATGTGCGCAGCGCGTTTGCGGCCGACGCTGGCCGCTACGCCGCTTTCAGCCAAGAAGCGCCGCATGTATTTGCCGATTTGTCGCGCAACCGCATTGATGCGCCCACCGAAGCGCTGCTGCTGGCGCTGGCACGCGAGTGCAACTTAGAAGCGCACCGCGACGCCATGCGCGCCGGCGCGCCGATCAACCACACCGAGCAGCGTGCGGTACTGCACCATTTGCTGCGAGATTTACCATCAAATCAGCCTCAAACGCCCGCCAGTCGTGCGGTGATAGCTCCTGATTTCATAGTAAGCGCCGAGCGCGATGTGCAAACCACGCTGCACGCCATGCTGCAGTACGCCGAGTGCGTGCGCCGCGATGCAGCGATTACCGACATCGTCAGCCTCGGCATTGGCGGCTCGGGTCTGGGGCCGGCGATGGTAGTGACGGCGCTGCAAGACCGTTGGCAAGACGGTCAGCGGGTGCACTTTGTCTCCAACGTCGATGGCATGGAGCTGGGCAGCCTGCTGCGCCAACTGCGCCCCGAGAACACGCTGTTTTTGATTGCCTCCAAAACCTTCACCACTGCCGAGACGATGGTCAATGCCCATGCGGCGCGCGAGTGGTTTTTGGCGCACGGCGGCAGTGCAGATGTTGATGCGCCACTGCCACTGGCGCGCCACTTTGCCGCGCTAACCACCAACATCGAAGCGGCGGCGGCCTTTGGCATCAGCACCACCTTTGGTTTTTGGGACTGGGTCGGTGGGCGCTTTTCGCTGTGGTCGGCAATTGGTTTGCCGATTGCGATTGCGGTGGGTGCAAAAGCTTTTCAAGAACTGCTGGCCGGCGCGCACGCGATGGACGGGCATTTTTTTAACACCCCGCTAGAGCGCAATCTGCCGGTGCGGCTGGGTTTGCTGGACGTGTGGTACCGCAACTTTCACGGCTTTACCAGCCGCTGCATCGCGCCTTACAGCCACGGCCTGCGCCGACTGTCGGCGTATTTGCAGCAGCTGGAGATGGAAAGCAACGGCAAGGGCGTTGATTGGCAAGGGCGCACCCTGCCGTATGCCACGTCGCCCGTCATTTGGGGTGAGCCGGGCACCAATGGCCAGCACGCGTTCTTCCAGATGATCCACCAAGGGCAGGACGTGATTCCAGTGGAATTCATCGTCTTGCGCCGCGGCGGGCGCGATTTGTCTGAGCAGCACCCGCGCTTGGTTGCCAACGCGCTGGCGCAGGCGCAGGCGCTGATGCTGGGGCGCGAGAGCGGCTGCGGTCACCGCTATTTCAGCGGCAACCGGCCCAGCAGCGTGCTGTTGCTTGAACAACTCGACCCGGCATCGCTGGGGGCGCTGATTGCGCTGTACGAGCACCGTGTATTCGTTGCCGGTTCGGTGTGGGGTATCAACAGTTTTGACCAGTGGGGTGTCGAGCTGGGCAAGCAGCTGGCAAGCGACATCGAGCCACGCTTGGCCAGCGGCGACAGCGCCGGCTTGGACGCTGCCACCGCCGGATTGCTGCAGCGCTTGAAGGCCTAAATGCAGCAGGGTCAGCCCTGCCTCGATTTACAGGCAGCGGCGCAAAATGATCGGCTGCCGCCTTTTATTTTTGAGGCGCTCTGCTGCACCCCGCTTGCACCGTGCAGCTCTCTCTACGGGAATCCTATGCCAGACAAAAAATCAGCCCCTGCTGCCGGTGCGGCAGCGGCCATCCAACCGATCAGCCTCGATGTGCTGCACGAAAAATACCTGAAAGCCGGCGAGTCCGGCATCGATGATTTATTTGCCCGCGTCGCCCGCGCGCTGGCCTCGGCTGAGCACGAAAAGCTGCGCGCCAAATACGAGGCGCTGTTTTTGGCCAACCTCCATGCCGGTGCGATTGGGGCGGGCCGCATCATGAGCGCCGCTGGCACCGACATCCAAGCCACGCTGATCAATTGCTTCGTCCAACCGGTCGGCGACTGTATCCAAGGCGTGGACGACGAGGGCTACCCCGGCATCTACGAAGCGCTGCGCGAAGCGGCAGAAACCATGCGCCGCGGCGGCGGTGTCGGCTACGACTTCTCGCGCATCCGCCCGCGCGGCGCCTACGTCAAAGGCACGCACTCGATGGCCTCGGGGCCGTGCAGCTACATCAACGTGTTTGACCAGTCGTGCTCGACGGTCGAAAGCGCTGGCGCGCGCCGGGGCGCGCAAATGGGCGTGCTGCGCATCGACCACCCGGATGTGCTGGACTTCATCACCGCCAAGCGCACGCCAGGGCGCTGGAACAATTTCAACGTCTCGGTTGGCGTTTCGGATGCCTTTATCCAAGCTGTGCAAGACGACTTGCCGTGGGAGCTGGTACACGTTGCCATCCCCGGCGAGCCGCTGCGCGAGCAAGGCGCCTACCAGCGCGCCGATGGCCTGTGGGTCTACCAAACCGTGCAAGCGCAAGAGCTGTGGGACAGCGTGATGCAGTCGGCCTACGACTTTGCCGAGCCGGGGATTTTGTTCCTCGACCACATCAATACCGACAACAACCTGCACTACTGCGAGTCGATTGCGGCGACCAATCCGTGCGTCACGGGCGATACCCGCTTGGCCACGCAATACGGGCTGGTGCGCATCGACCAGCTCTATGCCAGCGGCCAGCCGCTGCAGGTCACCGTCGATAAACGGGCGCTGGGCCACGACGAGTGCGGGGTGGAAGTGCGCCCGGCCAAGCCGGCGTTTATGACTGCCCGAGATGCCGAAGTGTTCCGCGTCGTCACCGCCGATGGCTACGAAATTAAGGCCACCGCTTGGCATGATTTGTATACCGCGCGCGGTAAGTTGAAACTGTCTGAACTGCAGGTTGGCGACGAGTTGCTGGTGCAAACCGGCAAAGGCCAGTTTGGCCAACAAGGCAGCGCCGCATTGGGGCAATTGCTGGGCCTGATTACGGGCGACGGCCATTTCACTAACCGAGGCAAGGGCCAAGAAGCCGTCTGCATCAACCTGTGGAACCAAGACCGTGCGCTGGCCGACCAAGTGGCCGAAACCGTCAACGCGCTGATTGCCAATTCCGTCCAAAACGTGCAGCACTACCAAGTCAAGCCGGTGCAGGTGGCCCAGCGCAACCACGTCTTTATCCGCTCGGTGCTGTTGGCGCGCACTTTGGCCGATTTTGGCTTTACCAAGCTGACCAAACTGCGCGTGCCCGAGGTGGTTTGGCAAGGCAGCGAAGACTGCGTTCGCGCTTATTTGCGTGCGCTGTTTCAGGTCGATGGCACGGTGAATGTTTCGTGCGCCAGCCAAAGTTGTTCGATTCGCCTCAGCTCCAGCTACCCTGATTTACTCAAGGATGTACAGGTTTTGTTGGCCAATTTCGGCGTGTTCAGTCGTCTGCGCTTGCGCCGCGCACCAGCTGTTAAAGCCATGCCCAATGGCCGTGGCGGTCAAGCCAACTACCCCTGTAAAGCGCAATACGAATTGATAGTAGATGGGCAATCACGTGAAGTTTTTATGCAGCACATTGGTTTTTTGTCGCCGCAGAAAAACCAGCCTTACCACGATTGGGTGCAGGGCAAGGCGCTGCATAAGACGCAAAGCTTCATCAGCCCCGTGACTGAAATCACCTATATCGGCAAAGAAGCGGTGTACGACACCACACAGCCCGACCACAACACCGTCATCTTTAATGGCTTGGTTTCCGGGCAGTGCGGCGAGCAGCCCTTGCCGTCTTACGGCTGCTGCGACCTTGGTCCGGTCATCTTGACGCGCTTTGTGCGCCAGCCATTTGGCTTTGCCGGCGCGCCTGAATTTGACTTTGCCGCGTTTGAAAGCGCCGTGGCGTTGCAAGTGCGCGCGCTCGACAACGTGCTGGACATCACCTTCTGGCCGCTGCCGCAGCAGCGCGAGGAAGCGCACGCCAAGCGGCGCATTGGCGTCGGCTTTACCGGCATGGGCAACACGCTGGCCATGCTGTGCCTGCGCTACGACAGCGACGCTGGCCGCGCGATGGCCGCGCGCATTGCCCAGCGGATGCGCGACGCTGCCTACGCTGCCTCGGTGGCGCTGGCGCAGGAAAAAGGCGCGTTCCCCAAGTTCGACGCCGAGGGCTATTTGGCCAGCGGCACCTTTGCCAGCCGGCTGCCAGCGGCGCTGCAAAACGACATCCGCCAGCACGGCATCCGCAACAGCCACCTGTTGTCGATTGCGCCCACCGGCACCGTCAGCTTGGCGTTTGCCGACAACGCCTCCAACGGCATCGAGCCACCGTTTTCGTGGATGTACAAGCGCAAAAAACGCGAGGCCGATGGCAGCACCTCGGAGTACGCGGTCGAAGACCACGCTTGGCGGCTGTACCGCCAGCTGGGCGGCGACGTCAACCAGTTGCCCGACTACTTTGTCTCGGCGCTGGAGATGAGCGCCGACGGCCACATCGCCATGATGGAGGCGGTGCAGCCGTTTGTGGACACCGCCATTTCTAAGACGGTGAACATTCCGGCCGACTACCCGTATGACGACTTCAAAAGCCTGTATTTGCAGGCGTGGCGCGCGCGCCTGAAGGGCTTGGCAACCTACCGGCCCAACAGCATTTTGGGCGCGGTGCTGGAGACGCACGCTGTGCCCGAGGCCGCAGCCGCCGCTGCCGATAGCGCCAGCGCCGCCGCGCCGCCGGCGCTGGTCGATCCGATGCGCACGGTGATCGAAAGCCGCCCCAAAGGCGCGCTGTCGGCGGTGGCCGAGAAGGTCGAATACTGGACACAAGAGGGCAAAAAGCGCTTGTATCTGGTGGTCTCCTTCCTGCCGGTGCCCAATGCCGAGGGCACGGGAACGGTAGACCGGGCGATTGAGTTTTTTATGCCCGTCGGCCAAAGCAGCGAGTCGCAGCAGTGGATGACGTCCAGCATGCGTTTGCTGTCGCTGGCGGCGCGCGGCGGCTTTTTGGCTCGCGCCCTGAGCGATATGCGCAAGGTCGCGTGGGACCGTGGCCCGGTGCGCTTGGGCACGCACCAAAAAGCCGATGGCACGCAGGTGCCGATGTGGCACGAGTCTGAAGTGGCAGCGGTGGCCTATGCCATCCAGCACATCTTGGAGCGCCGCGCCAAGCTGCGCGCCCCCAGCGCGCTGGCCGGCGCCGTCCACGCGCAAGAGGCGCAGGCCGAGCCGAGCGAGCCATCCACTCCGCCAGTGATGGCCGGCAAAAAATGCCCGGAATGCGGCGCCCACGCGGTGATCCGCAAAGACGGCTGCGACTACTGCACCCAGTGCGGCCATTTGGGCACCTGCGGTTGAATATGGACAGCTTCTCGATGCCAAACGACCCCGCTGCGGCGGCGGATACGGTGGCAGCGCTGATGCAAGCGCGCCAAACCATCTTGCCCAAGCGCCTGACCGAACCCGGCCCCAGCGCCGCTGAGCTGGCGCAGATCGTCAGCGCCGCTGCGCACGCGCCCGATCACGGGCAGTTGCTGCCGTGGCGCTTGGTGTGCATCCCGGCCGCGCAGCGCCCGGCGTTGGCCGAAGTGTTTGCTGCCGCTTTGTTAGAGCGCAACGCCGCCGCCACGCCCGAGCAAGTCGCCCAAGCGCGCGACAAAGCCTACCGCTCGCCCGAGCTGCTGCTGTTGGTGGTGGATGGCGCTTGTGGTGACGTTGAAATTGATCTGCACGAGCGCCTAATCTCCGCCGGCTGCGCGGTGCAAAACCTGCTGCTGACGGCGACGGCGCTGGGTTACGGCTCCGCCCTGACCAGCGGCAAGGCGCTGAAGTCTGCCGGCTTGCGCGCGTTGTTTGGCCTGAGCGAAGGCCAGCACGCGGTGTGTTTTATCAGCTTGGGCAGCATCGGGTCATGCAAAAAACCGCGCCAGCGGCCGGTGCTGGCGGATTACTTCCGTACGCTGGGCGAGCCTTGAGCGGGCGGCTAGGTTCTTTGTTGCCTCTGCCACTCCCTATCCAAAATAGTTTTAAAAATGAAAAGATACAATCTGCATTTTATTCAAGACAGCGACCTTTTTGAACATGTCAAATGTACGGTACTGAAATATCGTTTTGCAATTGATCTTCAGCAGTTTAATAGCAATTTGATTGACCCTATTAAACTCACTTTTGATGCCAAAGTCTATAAAAAAGACATTGAGGATGTGCTAGAGAGTGAAGTTATTCGGCAACTGGATAAAAGCAATACCAATCACATTGGCTACTTTCATCAAAATATATTCCGTTATATTGGTGGCGGCGATTGGGAAGTTCCAGATCAAGGCTATGACATTGTTAATCTGAAGCAGCAAATATTTGTTGAAATGAAGAATAAACACAACACGATGAATTCTTCCTCATCACAAAAAACCTATATGCGAATGCAAAACACACTGTTAAAAAATGAGAGCGCAGTTTGTATGTTGGTTGAGGTCATTGCTGCCAACAGCCAAAACATGCCGTGGGTGGCTAGCATGGATGGTGTACGGGTTGCCCATGAAAAAATTCGCAGAGTATCGATTGATAAATTTTATGAAATAGTAACGGGCGATCAATTTGCATTCAAGAAATTATGTGAAATTTTGCCTAGAGTGATTGAAGATGTAGTGGCAAGCATTCAAATAGCGGAGTCTTCAAATACTGTGTTGAATGAGCTGAAAAAAATAGATAGTAATTTATTGAAAAGCATTTATCTCATGTCGTTTAAAAAATACCAAGGTTTCAATGAATTCGCCTGCTGAAAATTTGATTGATGCAGAGTTACTGGCTGACATCGTTTCTATCTCTAAGTCGGTTTTATTAAAGTGGGAAAAAAATGGCAAGATAGTGCCTGATTTTTGTGAAAATGGAAAAAAGAAGTACCAGTTAGACCGTTTGACTGAGTTTCCACAAGTGCGTGCCATGCTAGAGACGGCTTGGGATGAGGAAGAAAAAATTAAGCCTGTCAGGCCGTTTTCGTCTATTGAGCTGTTTGCGGGTGCTGGCGGCTTGGCGATTGGTTTGGAGCAGGCCGGATTCAATGCGATTGCCCTGAATGAATTGGATAAGCACGCCTGCAATACACTTCGAAAAAATAGAGGCCATTGGAATGTTATTGAGGACGATATTAAGAATATAGACTTCACGCTGTTCAATGGGGTTGATTTTGTGTCTGGTGGTTTTCCATGCCAAGCGTTTTCTTATGCTGGGAAGCAGCTGGGTTTTGAAGATACCCGTGGAACTTTGTTTTTTGAGTTTGCACGGGTAATTAAAGAAACCCAGCCCAAAGTTTTTCTGGGCGAGAACGTTAAGGGGCTGTTGGAGCATGACGAAGGTAGAACGATTAAAACCATAAAATCTGTAATTAAAGATTTGGGTTATACATTAGTGGAGCCCAAGGTATTAAAAGCTATTTTCTATCGTGTTCCGCAAAAAAGAGAGCGTTTGATGCTGGTGGGCATTCGCAATGATTTGGTAAAAAGCGCCGAATTTAATTGGCCTTCGCCATATAAAAAAATTATGGTGATGCGGGATGCTCTTCAGGCTGGCGAACTTTATCCGAACGATGTGCCGCCATCCTTGGGGCAAAAATACCCAAAGCGAAAAGAAGAAATTTTAAGTTTAGTGCCACAAGGCGGCTATTGGCGAGATTTGCCTGACAATTTGCAACGCGAATATATGCAAGGGAGCTATTTCTTGGGCGGTGGTAAAACCGGTATGGCACGCCGACTGGCTTGGGATGCGCCCAGTCTCACTTTGACCTGCAGCCCAGCACAAAAACAAACTGAAAGGTGCCATCCAGAAGAAAATAGGCCACTGGCTGTCCGAGAATATGCTCGGATTCAAACATTTCCGGATGATTGGATTTTTTCTGGGCCGGTTTCAAGTCAATATAAGCAAATTGGAAATGCGGTTCCGGTTAATTTGGCTTATGCCGTGGGGAGGAGTTTGATTGCATTACTCAACAGCATTGAATTTAAAAAATAACTTGAACTGTGACCGTGGTGCCGATAATGGCACTAATACAGCATGCAGCTCCGATTGGTGGCTGTCCTATCGATATTTTCCATAAGTTTCTACCGCATGACTACTTCCCATATTTCTGCCGATCATCCGATTACTGAAGAAGATATTGCGCAGTTTTTAGTGCAAACGCCAGAGTTTTTTGAGCGCCATGCCGAGGTACTGGCCAGCGTGCAAATCAACAGCCCGCACCGCACCCGCGCCATCAGCTTGCAAGAGCGCCAAGCTGAGATGCTGCGCGACAAGATCAAAGGACTGGAGCAGCGCCTGTTGGACATGGTGCGCCACAGCCAAGAAAATGCGGCCATTGCGCAAAAAATCCATGCGTGGAGCTGCGCCTTGCAGCGCGTGAAAAACCCGGTCGTATTGCCAGAGGTACTGGTCAGCGGCATTGCAGAGCTGTTTGCTGTGCCGCAAGTCGCCATCCGCCTGTGGGATGTGGCACCTGAGTTTGCGCACGAGGCGTTTGCCCAGGGTGCCAGCGGCGATGTGCGCGCACTGGCGACCTCTTTGACCATGCCGTTTTGCGGCCCCAACTTGGGGTTTGAAGCGGCCTCATGGCTGCCCGACGGTGGCATCGCCCACGAGGATGGTACTGGCGCGCAGTCGCTGGCACTGTTGCCGCTGCGCGAAGGACCAATGGACAGCGCTACCCCCGCCTTTGGACTGATGGTGCTGGCCTCGCACGATGTGCACCGCTTTGACGCGACGATGGGTGTGGATTTTTTGGTGCATATGACCGAAATGGCCAGCGCAGCGCTGGCGCGTTTGCGCTAATTGGCATGGCGGCCTTGATTGCGCTGCTTCTTACCTCATATAGCAGCGCTTGGGCGGCACGGCCCCAGGCGTTGATACTGGGCTTACCGATTTTTAGTATTCCAAGGCTTTTTCCATGTCTCTTATCCCCGTCACTATCCTTACCGGCTTTTTGGGCTCGGGCAAAACTACGTTGCTCAAGCGCCTGTTGAGCGAGGCGCATGGCCAAAAAATTGCTGTGATTGAGAACGAGTTTGGCGAAGAAAACATCGACACCCAAATCTTGGTGACCGAGTCGAAAGAGCAAATTATTCAGATGAGCAATGGCTGCATCTGCTGCACCATCCGTGAAGATTTGCGCGAAACGCTGCAATTGCTGGCCGCTAAAAAGCGTAAAGGCTTGCTGGACTTTGACCGTGTCGTCATTGAAACCACCGGCTTGGCCGACCCCGGGCCGGTGGCGCAGACTTTCTTCATGGACGAGGAAATTGCCGAAACTTATTTGATTGACTCCATCATCACGCTGGTCGATGCCAAGCACGCGCAGCAGCAACTCAACGACCGCCAAGAAGCGCGCCGCCAAGTCGGTTTTGCCGACCAAATTTTCTTGTCCAAGACCGAGCTGGTCAGCGCCGAGGAAACCGAGGCACTGACCCACCGCCTCAAGCACATGAACCCGCGCGCGCCTATCAAGGCGGTGCATTTTGGCGAGGTGCCACTGGCCGAGGTGCTGGATTTGCGCGGCTTTAATCTGAACGCCAAGCTCGACATTGACCCGGATTTTCTGAAAGAAGAAGCTGCCGAGAAGGCGCACAGCCACGAGCACGACCATGATCACGTGCATGGCGAGCACTGCAATCACCCTTCGCACCAAGATGGCCACGGTCGTGGACACCACCACCATCACGACGACGATGTGAAAAGCTTTGTCTACCGTGCCCAGCGCCCATTTGATCCGGCCAAGTTGGAAGATTTTTTGGGTGCCATCGTCAATATTTATGGCCCGCGCATGCTGCGCTACAAGGGTGTACTGGATATGGTAGGCACTGAACGCAAAGTGATCTTTCAGGGCGTACACCAACTGATGGGCAGTGATTTGGGTCCCGCTTGGGCTGAAGGCGAAGAGCGCGGCAGCAAAATGGTGTTTATCGGGATTGATTTGCCGCGCGATATTCTGGAACAAGGCTTGGGGCAATGCTTGGCGTGATTTTCGCCACCGTTTTTGCTTGAATGGCGTGTATTTGTGGGTATTGCGCAACATTGCGGTATCTATCTGTGGGTGTCGATAGAATCGCGCCCCGGTTAACAGAGGGGTTTACCGCCCGCCCGCCTGCCAGTCTGCCTAAAGCGCTGCGACAGGCCTGTATGTACTGTGAGGAGACAGGAATTGAAAGCTGAACCCAGCAAATCCAAGGCAACAACCAAAGTCACGGCCAGCGCTACCAAAGCCGCCGCCGCTGAGGCGCCCGTGAAGACTGCTGCGCGAACGGCTGTCAAAGCCGCACCGGTTGTGCCGGTGGCTGCCGTTGCTGCATCGGCAGATGCTGCCTTGCAAACGCCGGTGCGCAGCACCCGACCTTCATCGCGTTTGGCGCAGTTGACGGTGCCATCGATTGCAGCGTCCAACGCGGCCAAGGCTATCTACACCAACACCATGCCCTCGACGATGCAGGCACCGAACCCGGCTGGCACACCGAAAAAAGATGCCAAGCTGGCTAACAACTGGAAAAGCAAACCGGTTGAGGAGCTGAGCGATGCCGAGGTGCTGGCTATGCACGATGACGATTACATGAACGACGTGCAAATGGCGTTTTTCCGTCTCAAACTGGTGGCGTTGAAGAAAGAAATCCACGACAGCGCCGGTAAAACCACCGAAACCTTGCGTGAAGATACCGTAGTGGTGCCTGATCCGGCTGACCGCGCAACGATTGAAGAAGAGCATGCGCTGGAGCTGCGCACCCGCGATCGTGAACGCAAGTTACTCAAGAAAATCGAGCAGTCCATCGGTCGCATTGATGCGGGTGATTACGGCTATTGCGACGAAACCGGTGAGCCCATCGGTGTTGGTCGTCTGTTGGCACGTCCGACGGCTACTTTGTCGCTCGAAGCCCAGCAACGGCGCGAGCTGCGACAAAAAATGTTTGGCGATTAAGGGCGCAAAGGCCGTGTGATGCGCGCGCTTTGGATGCTTTGCGGTTGCAGGGGTGCTGTATGACGAAAGAAGACAGTACCCCGGGTGGTTTGTTGTCCAAAGTGGTGCGTTTTGTACGCAATCCGACGGTCAACTGGAGCGAGTTGGACACCATCGATGCCGACCGCGAAAGCCAGTACAGCAAGCAAGTTCTCAAAGAGATGATTGAGCGCAAGCGGCGCAACGACTTTGTGCGCCGCCGCGAGTTTGATCAGCTGCGTAAATTACGCCAACGCAGTCCCGTGGTCAGCCAGCGCACCGAAGAGCCCGGTGCCCGGCCATCATTTTTTCAGAGCAGCTTGACGTCGCCGGTCGAGCGTGCCGTGACAATTAAAAAAATTGACGAAATTGAAGCGCAGATGTCAATGCAGTGGTGGAAGAATAACCCCCACAGCGATGACGGTACGCCCAAGGCACCCGGCGCTGCGGCGTACACGCCAGCTGCTGCGCCAACGCAAGGCACGGCAGCGACAAACTTTGCCGCAACGGCACCGCTGTCGTTGCCAATGGGTATTGCGGCGCGGCCTACTGCCCCCTTGTTTGCTGATAACAGCATGTCGATGAGTCAATTTGGCGCTGTCGCTGGTTTGTCTTTGGCGCAGCCCGAGGGCAGCTCCATCGAGCCCAGCAAAATGGGCGCAGCGCCGATGCCTATCGCTGAAATGGAGGAATTCGTGCACGAACCCGATTTGGAAGAAGCCGCTATTCGGTTTGCCAATGGCGACTACGCTGGCGCTGAAACCGGCCTTTTGGGTGTTCTGACGCAGCACGCTCAGACTCTGCCAGAGCAGCAGCTAGAAATTTGGATGACGTTGTTTGATCTGTACCGTGCCACCGGTCAGCAAGAGCGCTTTGACACGCTGGCGCTGGACTTTGCTGCCCGCTTTAGCCGCTCAGCGCCGCTGTGGTTTTCGATCCCCGAGCAATTGGGATTGGCTAGCGCGGCCAAAGTCGATGCCCCAGCGGTACCGGTGCGGCGTGACTTCAGTTGGAATGCGCCAGCGACGCTGACGGCGCAATCGGTGGCCAGCTTGCGGGCCTCGCTAGAGCGTGCCGCTTCGCCGTGGACGCTGGTGTGGACGCGCTTGAAAACCATCGAAGATGCAGCGCTGTCGGCACTCGAAAAAGAGTTTGCACGTTGGGCAGAGCAAAAAGTGCAAATCGTTTTTACCAGCGCCGAGGTGCTGAACGATTTGCTAGAGACCCATACCCAGTCGGGCGATCGTGCGGGCGACCCGGCATGGTGGGGTTTGCGCATGGCGGCGTTGCGCTGCATGAACCGCGCCGACGATTTTGAGATGGTGGCGCTTGACTACTGCGTTACTTATGAGGTTTCGCCGCCGTCGTGGATTGCGCCGCGTTGCAGTTACTCTGACGTGCTGCCCGATGGCGATACTGCCGAGTCCTCTGCCCTTGCGCCACTGCCAGACCTGCTGGCCAACCCCAACTGGAGTGCGGCGACGGAGCCAGCGCCGCTGCACATGCTGGCCGACATAGGCTCATCGCTGGTGCCCGCGCAGCCGCTGCCGACGCTGAGTGGTCATATCGAAAACGACGCCACGGCTGTGCTCGACGCATTGGCTGGTGGCGCGCGTCCCGGCCAACCGTTGATCATTCCCTGCGAGCGGTTGATTCGGATTGATTTTTCTGCTGCCGGCTCCGTTCTCAACTGGGCTGCTGACCAGCAGGCCAAAGGAAGGGATGTGCGTTTTCAAGACCTGCACCGCTTGGTGGCGGTGTTCTTCAACGTCATTGGCATCAGCGAACACGCTTGGGTGGTGCCGCGTAAAAACTAATGCAGTGTTTGCCGCGCCACTGCTTGTAACCGGCGCGGCTGCCCCCAACTAGGGCCGCTATGGAACAATTTCACGGAACAACCATCATCAGCGTACGCCGCCAAACCCCCAGCGGCGTGCAAGTGGCCATTGGCGGCGACGGCCAAGTGACACTGGGCAATGTGGTCATCAAAGGCACGGCGCGCAAAGTGCGCCGCCTCTACCACGGCAAAGTGCTGGCCGGTTTTGCCGGAGCCACCGCCGACGCTTTTACGCTGTTTGAGCGCTTTGAAGCCAAGCTGGAAAAGCACCAAGGCCAATTGGTGCGCGCCGCCATTGAGCTGACCAAAGAATGGCGCACCGACCGCGTGCTGCGCCGCCTAGAAGCCATGCTGGCCGTGGCCGACTTGGAAGCCTCGCTGATCATCACCGGCAACGGCGACGTCTTGGAGCCCGAGCAGGGCATCGTCGCCATCGGCTCGGGTGGCACCTATGCGCAGGCAGCGGCCAAAGCGCTGCTCGAAAACACCGAGCTATCGGCGCAAGAGATTGTGAAAAAGTCGCTCGAAATTGCCGGCGACCTGTGCATCTACACCAACATGCACCACACGATTGAAGTGTTGTAGCTGATCATTGCTATTGATTTAATAGCTGCTAGCGCACGTATCTATTGGTCTAGCGGTAGTTTTGATGCTATTTTAGTCAAAGGTTTTACATGTCGTCCCTGCCCCCCCAAGAAATCGTTGTTGAGCTGGACAAGCACATCGTTGGCCAAGCCAGCGCTAAGCGCGCGGTAGCGATTGCGCTGCGCAACCGCTGGCGTCGCCAGCAGGTACCCGAAGCCCTGCGCCACGAAATCACCCCGAAAAACATCTTGATGATTGGCCCGACCGGCGTTGGCAAGACCGAAATTGCCCGCCGTTTGGCGCGCTTGGCCGAGGCGCCGTTCATCAAGGTCGAAGCCACCAAGTTCACCGAAGTCGGCTACGTCGGCAAAGACGTGGACGCCATCATTCGCGACTTGGCCGAAATCGCCGTCAAGCAAGAGCGCCAAGCGCAGGTGCTGCGCGTGCGCGCCGGCGCCGAAGACGCGGCCGAAGAGCGGATTTTGGATGCGCTGATTCCGAGTGCCCGCAACATGGACGGCACGCCCAGCGCGCCCGCCACCGAGAGCACGGCGCGCCAAGTCTTTCGCAAAAAGCTGCGCGAAGGTCAGTTGGACGACAAAGAGATCGAGATTGATGTGGCCGATGTGCGCCCGCAGGTCGAAATCATGGGGCCGCAAGGCATGGAGGAAATGGCCGAGCAGCTGCGCGGCGTCTTCAGCCAAATGGGGCAAGAGCGCCGCCAAACCCGCAAGCTGCCGATTGCCCAAGCGCGCAAGCTGCTGATCGAAGAAGAGGCCGGCAAGCTGGTCAACGACGACGAGATAAAAACCCGCGCACTGGCCAGTGCGGAGCAAAACGGCATTGTGTTTATCGACGAAATCGACAAAGTCGCCTCGCGCCAAGACAGCAGCAACGCCGACGTTTCGCGCCAAGGCGTGCAGCGCGATTTGCTGCCGCTGGTCGAGGGCACGACGGTCTCGACCAAATACGGGTTGGTCAAAACCGACCACATTTTGTTTATCGCCTCGGGCGCGTTCCACGTCGCCAAGCCGAGCGATTTGATTCCAGAGCTGCAAGGGCGCTTTCCGATCCGCGTCGAGTTGGAGTCGCTGTCGGTGCAAGACTTTGAGGCCATCCTGATGCAGACGCAGGCCTCGCTGGTCAAGCAGTACCAAGCGCTGCTGGCGACCGAAGGCGTGACGCTGGAGTTTTCACCTGAGGGCATTACGCGCTTGGCACAAATTGCCTTTGACGTGAACGAGCGCACCGAAAACATCGGCGCCCGCCGGCTCTCGACGGTGATGGAGCGCCTGCTCGATGAAGTCAGCTTTGACGCTGCTAACCGCAAGGGCCAGACGCTGCAGATTGACGCTGCTTACGTCAACGAGCGCCTGCAGGCTTTGAGCCAAGACGAAGACCTGTCGCGCTATATTTTGTAAAGCTACGGGATTACCCGAATGTTCTGTGGGGGCAAGGCGTGGCTCTCTGCGCGCGCTAACTGCCTTGCTGCGTACAGGTATTTGTGATTTGTCACCGGCGGTTTAAGTGCTAAGTGGTTGATTTCATTGCAAGAAGATGTTCGCGTGGCCAGCGGGTCGGATAGATTTCCTGATACAGTTCAAAAAATTGCACTGAAGTGGGAAAATAGCCCACCAACTTCCCTTTCCTCCACGGATGCCTTATGGTTTTTCCCTGTCCCGCATGGGAAAAATTTTGCGAATACATTGCCCCTTTGTCTTTATCCTTTGAGGGCATTGCATGATTTCGCTGCACCCACTGTCTCCTTCGCCCGAGCTGATTTCATCAACTTCGACTGAGCCTACCGAGCTGCGCCAACACACTACGGTGTTGCTCGACGAGGCGGTTGATGCTTTGCTTGGCGGCGCTGACACGCTAGCGGCTGGCACTTGGATTGATGCCACCTTTGGCCGTGGCGGTCACTCGCGCCTGATTTTGTCGCGCTTAGGTGCGCAGGGGCGGCTGGTGGCGTTCGATAAAGACCTTGAAGCCATCGCTGCCGCCGCGCAGATTGACGATGCGCGCTTTTCCATCCGCCACGAAGGTTTTCGCCACTTGGCTGACTTGCCCTCTGCCAGTGCCGCTGGGGTGTTGATGGACTTAGGTGTCAGCTCGCCCCAAATTGACAGCCCAGAGCGCGGTTTCAGCTTTCGCTTTGACGGCCCGCTGGATATGCGCATGGACACCACGCGTGGCGAAAGTGTCGCCCAGTGGTTAGAGAGCGCCGATGTTGGGCAAATTGCAGAGGTAATACGTGACTATGGTGAAGAACGGTTTGCTGGCCCCATTGCAAAGGCGATTGTTGCGCGCCGGGAAGAACGCCGCCCACTCACTACCACTACCGAGCTGGCCGAACTCGTGGCTGGTACGGTCAAGACCCGTGAGGCGGGACAAAACCCCGCCACGCGGACCTTTCAAGCTTTTCGGATTTTTATCAATGCCGAGCTGCAAGAGCTGCAGCAAGCGCTAGCAGCCAGCCTGTCGGTGCTGCAGCCGGGTGGGCGCTTGGTCGTGATTAGCTTCCATTCGCTCGAAGACCGCATCGTCAAGCAGTTCATTGCCGAGCATTCCAAAGAGGTTTACGACCGGCGCGCACCGTTTGCGCCGCCCAAGGCGATGCGTCTGAACGCGCTAGCGCGCATCAAGCCCAGTGCCTTTGAGGTGGCGGCCAATCCGCGCTCGCGCAGCGCCGTAATGCGCGTAGCCGAGCGCACGCAGGTGCCTGCATGAACCTGGCTGCGCTGGGGCGGGAGGGCGCTGCATGATGCGGCTCAACGTGTTACTGCTGTTGGCGGTGCTGGCCAGTGCCTTGTATTTGGTGCGCACCCAATACGACTCGCGCCTGCTCTACACCGCGCTAGATCGTGCCCAAAGTGAAGCGCGCCGCCTTGAGTTAGAGCACGAGCGCTTGCAAGTCGATAAACGCGCACAGGCAACGCCCCAGCGCGTGGAAGCTTTGGCCCAGTCGCGCTTGCACATGCGTACCGCTACCCCCTCGATCACGGAATACGTGCGCGACGCAGCCCCGCTCGCGTCGGCTGGAGCGGTGCCTCTATCGCCTGCCGGCGCGCTCCAAAAGGACGCACCATGAGCCACCGCAGCATCCGCTACACCTCCAGCCCGCTGCTGGCCAGCAAAACGCCGCCGGGGCGCAGCAAGCTGATCGTCCTGCTGATTGCGATTGCTTTTTTTGGCTTGGGCGCGCGCGCCGCGTACGTGCAGGTGATAGATAACGCCTTCTTTCAGCGCCAAGGCGAGGTGCGTTTTGCGCGCACCTTAGATTTGCCGGCCTACCGCGGCAAGCTGCTGGACCGCAATGGTTTGATTTTGGCCTCCAGCGTGCCCGCCGCCAGCATTTGGGCGATTCCTGAAGACGTGGAGCAAGACGACCCCAAGGTGCGCGCCCAACTCAAGCAGTTGGCCACGCTGATGGAGACACCCCTGCCCAGTTTGATTGCCAAGCTGGCCGATGAAGATAAAACCTTCGTCTGGCTCAAGCGCCAGCTTGACTGGGACGTCGGTGAAAAAATCACCGCGCTGGGCATCAAGGGCATTTACCTGCGCAAGGAATACAAGCGCCAATACCCTGAGGGCGAGGCGATTGCGCACGTGGTGGGTTTTACCAACGTCGAAGACAAGGGCCAAGAAGGCATGGAGCTGGCCTTTAACGATCTGCTGGCCGGCAAAGCCGGCTCGCGCCGCGTGATTAAAGACCGCATGGGCCGCGTCGTCGAGGGTGTCGGTGAAATAATTCCGCCAATGGACGGGCGCGACATACAGTTGTCGATTGACAGCAAAGTGCAGTTTTTTGCCTACCAAAAGTTGCGCGACCAAGTGCTTTTCCACAAGGCCAAAGCCGGCAGCGTGGTGGTGCTGGACACCATCACTGGTGAAGTGCTGGCGCTGGCCAACTACCCCAGCTATGTGCCCGACAAGCGCCAAAACCTGACCGGCGAGCAACTGCGCAACCGCGCTATGACCGACACCTTTGAGCCCGGTTCGACCATGAAGCCGTTCACGATTGGCTTGGCGCTCGACAGCGGGCGCGTGCGCCCGGGCACTATCGTCGACACCACGCCGGGGCGTTTGACGATTACGGGCTCGACCATTTCAGACACGCACAACTACGGCGCACTCACCGTCGAAGGCGTGATCCAAAAATCGAGCAACGTCGGCACCACCAAGCTGGCGATGCAAATGCCGGCGCGCGAGATGTGGGAGACTTTTTCTGCGGCTGGCTTTGGGCAAAAACCGCAGATTGCTTTTCCGGGCGCTGTCAGTGGCCGCCTGCGCGCCTACAAAACCTGGCGCCCGATTGAGCAAGCCACCATGTCGTATGGCTACGGCCTGTCGGCCAGCATGTTTCAGATGGCGCGCTCGTACACGGTGTTTGCACACGATGGCCAAATCATCACCGCCACCATGCTCAAAAGTGACCAGCCAGCGCTGGGCGTGCCGGTGTTTTCAGAAAAAACCGCCGCCCAAGTGCGCAAGATGCTGCAAATGGCCGCAGGCCCGGGTGGCACCGGTCAGCGCGCGCAAACGCAGGGCTATTCGGTCGGCGGCAAATCCGGCACGGCGCGCAAGCAGGTCGGCAAAAGCTATGCCAGCGGTAAATACCGCGCTTGGTTTACCGGCATGGCACCCATCGACAAGCCGCGCATCATCGTCGCGGTGATGGTCGATGAGCCCAACAACGGCACCTACTACGGCGGCACCGTGGCCGCGCCGGTGTTTAGCGAGGTAGTGCAGCAAACCCTGCGCATGATGGGCGTGCCGCCGGACATGGCGGTGAAACCGCAAATCGTTGCCGATGTGGCTGAGGAGACGCTGTAATGCGCCACTTGTCCAACGCCGCCGAGGCGGTGCAGTGGCTGCGCCAGCGCGTCACCGGCACGCTGCAGACCGACAGCCGCTTAGTCGTGCCCGGCGACGGTTTTATCGCTTGGCCCGGCGCCGCCACCGATGGTCGTGCCCATATTGCCAGCGCCACCGCACGCGGTGCTACCGCGTGTTTGGTCGAACAGGTTGGCATGGAGGCCTTTGACCTGTCTGGCGCGCCTACCGCTGCGCTGCAGGATTTGAAAGCCGCTACCGGCGAGATCGCCGCGCAGTGGTTTGGTCAGCCGTCGCACGCGCTGCAGGTGGTCGCCTTCACCGGCACCAACGGCAAGACCAGCAGCGCCTGTTGGCTGGCCGGCGCGCTACAAAATAGTGAGCTACTAGCGCACGCTCCGTGTGGCTTAGTGGGCACTTTGGGCATGGGTTTGCTCCCCCATCTCGAAAATACCGGCATGACCACGCCCGACCCGGTGCGGCTGCAGCGGGCATTTCGCCACATGGTCGATGCCGGCGTGCGCACCTGCGCTATCGAAGCCTCGTCGATTGGTCTGGCCGAGCACCGCTTGGCCGGCACGCGCATCCGCGTCGCGGTGTTCACCAACTTTACGCAAGACCACCTCGACTACCACCACAGCATGGATGCGTATTGGCAGGCCAAAACCGCGCTGTTTGATTGGCCGGCTTTGCAAGCCGCCGTCATCAACATCGACGACGCGCACGGCCTAGCGCTGCACGGCGCTTTGTCGGAGCGGCTGGATTTGGACGTTTGGAGCACCTCGATGCAGCGCAGCGCCCGGCTGCAGGCGCAAGACATCACTTTTGGCGATGTGGGGTTGCGCTTTACCGTGGTTGAAGGCGATGCGCGCTACGCCTTGCAAACGACAGTGATTGGTGATTACAACGTTGCCAACTTGCTGGGCGTGATAGCCGCGATGCGGGCGCTGGGCGTGCCACTGGCGCGGGCGGTGTCGGCCTGTGCCGCGCTGCAGCCGGTGCCCGGGCGCATGGAGTGTATTGCGCTGCCCGGCCAGCCGCTGGTGGCGGTGGACTACGCCCACACGCCCG
>JAGNUJ010000001.1:0-10609 GCA_017987055.1 Giesbergeria sp. | reverse complement strand
GCGCTGGGCGTGCCACTGGCGCGGGCGGTGTCGGCCTGTGCCGCGCTGCAGCCGGTGCCCGGGCGCATGGAGTGTATTGCGCTGCCCGGCCAGCCGCTGGTGGCGGTGGACTACGCCCACACGCCCGACGCGCTGCAACAAGCCCTGCGCGCCCTGCGTCCGCTGGCGCAAGAGCGCGGTGGCCAGCTGTGGTGCGTGTTTGGCTGCGGCGGCGAGCGCGACGCCAGCAAGCGCCCGCTGATGGGTGCCGCCGCGCAGCACCATGCCGACTGGGTGGTGCTGACCAGCGACAACCCGCGCAGCGAAAACCCGGCGCACATCCTGCACCAAGTCTGGCAAGGCACGATGGCCGGCCAAACCGTGCGCGTCGAGCCAGACCGCGCTACAGCGATTGCACTGGCGCTGGCCGAGGCCGATGCCCGCGATGTGGTGCTGATCGCCGGCAAAGGGCACGAAGATTACCAAGAGACAAAAGGCATACGCCGGCCGTTTTCAGACATGGCCCACGCCCACGCGGCGCTGCAGGCCCGAGGAAGTATTTGAATGAGCATGATGAGCTTGCAACAGGCGCTGGCGTTGATTCAGCAGCGCATCCCTGCAGCCCGCCTGGTGGGCGATGGTTCTATCGCCCTAGCGCGCATCCACACCGATAGCCGCAGTCTGCAAGCGGGCGATCTGTTCGTCGCGCTGCAGGGCGAGCGCTTTGATGCCCATGATTTTTTGCCGGCAGTGCGCCAAGCCGGTGCGGTGGCAGCGCTGGCGCACGGTGGTTTGCAAGCTGCGGGTCTGAGCGGCATTGAGGTGCCCGACACCTTGCTGGCGCTGGGTGCGTTGGCCGCCGGTTGGCGCGCCCAGTTCGACTTGCCGCTGATCGCCGTCACCGGCAGCAACGGCAAAACCACCGTGACGCAGATGCTGGCCGCCATCTTGGCCGCCCATGCTGGCAGCGCGGCGTTGGCCACACAGGGCAATTTCAACAACGCCATTGGCGTGCCGCACACCTTGCTGCGCTTAACCGCGCAGCACCGTATCGCCGTGGTCGAGCTGGGCATGAACCACCCCGGCGAAATCGCCCAGCTGGCCGCTATGGCGCAACCGACGGTGGCGCTGGTCAATAACGCGCAGCGCGAGCATTTGGAATTCATGCACACCGTGCAAGCCGTGGCCGAAGAAAACGGCAGCGTGCTGGCGGCTTTGCCTGCCGACGGCGTGGCCGTGTTTCCGGCGGGCGACGCTTATACCGCCCTGTGGCGCGACTTGGCCGGTGTGCGCCGCTGCATTACCTTTGGCGACAAAAAAATGGGCGCTGACGTTTACAGCACCCAAGCCGACTGGCAAGGCAGCGCGTGGCAAGTGCGCATCGCTACACCGCAGGGCACGCTGGCTTGCACGCTGTCGATTGCCGGTCGCCACAACGTCAGCAACGCCTTGGCGGCGACGGCTTGCGCGCTGGCCGCGGGTGTGCCGTTGAGCGCGATTGCCGACGGATTGGCCGCATTTGCCCCGGTCAAAGGCCGTTCGCGTGCCTTCGGCGTGCAGCACGCTGGGCACCAGATCACGGTGGTGGACGACAGCTACAACGCCAATCCCGACTCGATGCACGCCGCCATTGCGGTGCTGGCCGAGCTGCCGGCGCCGCGCCTGCTCGTCATGGGCGATATGGGCGAAGTCGGCGACCAAGGGCCGCAGTTCCACGCCGAAGCCGGCAGCCACGCACGCAGTGCTGGCATTGAGCAGCTGTTTACGCTGGGCGCGCAATCGGCCGATGCCAGCGCCGCTTTTGGCAGCGCGGCGCAGCATTTTGACAACATGGCACAGCTGCAAGCAGCGGTGCAAGCGCAACTGCCCACGGTGGGCAGCGTGCTGGTAAAGGGATCGCGGTTTATGAAGATGGAACAAGTGCTGGATGTGATGACCGGGAGCGCTCCATGCTGATGTGGCTGGCGCAGTGGCTGCAGGGCGTGTCCACTGACTTTGGTTTTTTCCGCGTCTTTCAATACCTGACGCTGCGCGCCGTGATGGCTGCCATGACGGCGCTACTGATTGGTTTGATCGCCGGCCCGCACGTCATTCGCCGCCTGAGCGCGCTGAAAATCGGCCAGCCGATCCGCACCGACGGCATGGAAACCCACTTAATCAAAAGCGGCACACCGACGATGGGTGGGGTGCTGATTTTGCTGGCCATCACCGTCTCCACCCTGCTGTGGGCGGATTTGTCGAACCGCTTCGTCTGGATCGTGCTGCTGGTGATGCTGGGTTTTGGCGCGATTGGCTGGGTGGATGACTGGCGCAAAGTGGTCAACAAAGACCCCAACGGCATGCGCTCGCGCGAGAAATACCTGTGGCAGTCCATCCTCGGCCTGCTAGCGGCGCTGTATTTGGTGTTCAGCATTTCAGAAAGCTCCAACTACAAGGTGTTGGAGCTGTTTGTCTCGTGGGTGCGCTCGGGCTTGGATGTGGATTTGCCGGCACAGACGGGCCTGTTGCTGCCGTTCTTCAAAGAAGTCAGCTACCCGCTGGGCGTGCTGGGTTTTGTCATCCTGACCTATTTGGTCATCGTCGGCTCTAGCAACGCGGTCAACTTGACCGATGGGCTGGACGGGCTGGCCATCATGCCGGTGGTGATGGTCGGCTCGGCATTGGGCATCTTTGCCTATGTCGCCGGCAGCGCGGTGTACTCCAAATACCTGCTGTTCCCGCACATCCCCGGCTCGGGCGAGTTGCTGATTTTTTGCGCGGCAATGGCCGGCGCTGGGCTGGCGTTTTTGTGGTTCAACACCCACCCCGCCCAAGTATTTATGGGCGACGTCGGCGCGTTGGCGCTGGGTGCGGCGCTGGGCACGATTGCCGTCATCGTTCGGCAAGAAATCGTGCTGGCCATCATGGGCGGCATTTTTGTGGTCGAAGCCATTTCGGTGATGCTGCAGGTGGTGTGGTTCAAATACACCAAAAAGCGCTACGGCCAAGGTCGGCGGCTGCTGAAGATGGCGCCGCTGCACCACCACTTTGAAAAGAGCGGCTGGAAAGAAACGCAGGTCGTCGTGCGCTTTTGGATCGTCACCATGCTGCTGTGCTTGGTCGGCCTCTCAACGCTGAAGCTGCGATGAACACCGACAACGTCCCCTGCCCAGATGACAGCGAAAGCCCTGCTGCCAAGTCAGCGCTGGTGCCTGACTCCTTGCCCTTTCCGGTGCCCGCCCGCCAAGTCGATTGGCTGCTGGACGGTCAAGCGCCGCTGGTGTCGGCGGCACAAGTAGCAGCGGAGTTTGTCGCGCAGATGTTTGCCGACGTCAGCACGCCCGCCAGTGCTTTGGCCGCAGCCGCAGCCGCCGCCGAAGCGGATGCGCCGCCGGCTGAAACAGCGCCTGATACGCCCACCGACCCGCTGACTGAGCAAGCGCTGCACCCGCTGCAAGGCCAAAACATCTTGGTGCTGGGTTTGGGTGACTCGGGCTTGGCGATGGCGCGCTGGTGCGTGCGCGGCGGCGCGGCAGTCACCGTGGCCGATACCCGCGCCGCGCCGCCGCAATTGGCCACGCTGCAGGCCGAGTTGCCGCAGGTGCGCTTTATCGCCGGCGCTTTCGATGCAGCGCTGGTGGACGATCAAGAAAACGGCCAAGCGCTCGATGCCATCTACCGCTCGCCGGGTTTGAGTCCGGCCAGCATTAGTCCTATTTTGATAGCTGCTAGCGCACGTGGAATAAGGGCTGGAGGCGAATTAAGCTTGTATTCGCTCGCTTTGCGCACTTTGAAGGCGGCGCAAGGCTACGCGCCGGCCGTGCTGGCCATCACCGGCACCAATGGGAAAACTACGGTGACTTCGCTGACGCGCCAGTTGGTCGAGCGCGCCGGCCAAAGCGTCGCCGTCGCCGGCAACATTGGCCCGACGCTGCTCGATACCTTGAGCGCGCATTTGGACGCGGGCACGCTGCCAACCGTCTGGGTGCTGGAGCTGTCGAGCTTTCAGCTCGATGGCGTGGATGATTTTGAGCCAACTGCTGCGGTGGTGCTGAACATCACGCAAGACCACCTCGATTGGCACGGCAGTTTGGCCGCCTACGCCGCTGCCAAAGCACGCATTTTTGGCCACCAAGCGCTGATGCTGCTCAACCGCGAAGACGCTGGCGTGATGGCGATGCTGCCCGAGCCGACCCGCGTCAAGCTGCAAAAACCGCAGTGGCGCAACTACACCACCTTTGGCACTGACCTGCCCCAGCGCCCCGGTGACTTTGGCATGGAAACCGTCAACGGCATGGTGTGGCTGGTGCGCGCGCAGCCGGCCGATGGCACGCCGCAGCGGCGCACGCGCGGCGTGGAAACCGAGGCCGAGCCGCTGCACCTGCAGCGCCTGATGCCCGCCGACGCCCTGCGCATTCGCGGCCGCCACAACGCCACCAACGCACTGGCGGCGCTGGCGTTGGCGCACGCGGCCGGCGGCGCACTGGCGCCGATGCTGTACGGCCTGCGCGAATACCACGGCGAGCCGCACCGCGTGCAGTCGATAGGGCTGCTGGATGGCGTCGAATACTTTGATGACAGCAAAGGCACCAACGTCGGCGCCACTGCGGCGGCGCTGGCTGGTTTGGGCGCGGAGCGGCGCGTGGTGGTGATTTTGGGCGGCGATGGCAAAGGCCAAGACTTTGCGCCGCTGGCGGCTCCCGTCGCCCGCTACGCCCGCGCGGTGGTGCTGATGGGCCGCGACGCGCCGCTGATTCGCCACGCTTTGGCCGATGCCGGCGCGCTGCTGCTGGACGCAGCCGACATGGCGCAAGCCGTGCAAACTGCTGCCCAGCAAGCCCAGGCGGGCGATGCGGTGTTGCTGTCGCCAGCTTGCGCCAGTTTTGACATGTTCAACGGCTACGAGCACCGCGCCCAAGTCTTTTGCACTGCGGTGCAAACGCTGGCGCTGGACGCTGGCCAGTCACTGGAGGGCGCGCCATGAGCGATAGGCCGAATGCTTTTGCCCGCTTGGCCGGCTGGTTTGGCGGCTTGCCCAGCAAAGCGGTGGATGTGCTGCCGGTGCGCGTCGGCGGCATGGAGTACCGCCGCACCACCGCTACGCCGGCGCACGTGCTGGGCTTTGACCAGACGCTGCTGTGGGTGGTGGTGGCGCTGCTGGCGTGGGGGCTGGTGATGGTCTATTCGGCCTCGATTGCGATGCCGGAGAACCCGCGCTTTGGCAAGATTACGCCGACGCATTTTTTGGTGCGCCACGCCATGTCGTTGGCAATTGGCTTGGTTGCGGCGCTGATCACTTTCCAGATTTCGATGGCGACTTGGGAGCGATCGGCCCGGGTGCTGTTTGTGGTGTCGATTGGCCTGCTGATGCTGGTGCTGGTGCCGCACGTGGGCACGGTGGTCAATGGCGCGCGGCGCTGGTTGCCGCTGGGGCTGATGAATTTTCAGCCGTCGGAGTTGGCCAAATTTGCCGTGCTGATTTATGCCGCCGACTACATGTGCCGCAAGATGGAGGTCAAAGAGAACTTCTTTCGCGCCGTGCTGCCAATGGGGTTTGCCGTCGGCTTGGTGGGCGCGCTGCTGCTGGCCGAGCCGGACATGGGCGCCTTCATGGTGATTACGGTGATCGCCATGGGAATTTTGTTTCTGGGCGGTGTCAACATTCGCATGTTTATCGCAATTGGCGTGGTGCTGGTGTCGGCCTTTGGGCTAATGATTGCCTTTAACGACTATCGGCGCGCACGCATTTTTGCTTACCTTGATCCGTGGAGCGAGCACAACGCACTGGCCAAGGGCTACCAACTCACCCACTCGCTGATCGCCATTGGGCGCGGCGAGGTATTTGGTGTCGGTTTGGGCGGCAGTGTCGAAAAGCTGCACTGGCTGCCCGAGGCGCACACCGACTTCATGGTGGCCGTGATTGGCGAAGAATTTGGCCTGATGGGCGTACTCACCCTGTTGCTGCTGTTTTTGTGGATGACGCGGCGCATCATGCACATTGGCCGCCAAGCGATTGCGCTGGACCGTGTGTTCGCTGGCTTGGTGGCGCAAGGCGTGGCCATCTGGATGGGTTTTCAGGCCTTTATCAATGTCGGCGTCAACTTGGGCGCACTGCCGACCAAGGGTCTGACGCTGCCTTTGATGAGCTTTGGCGGCTCAGCGATTTTGATGAACATGGTGGCGCTGGCGGTGGTGTTTCGCATCGACTACGAAAACAAATTGCTGATGCGCACCAGCGACAGCACCTCGGCGTCAGTGCGCACCCACGGGGGCTCGGCATGACGGCAACTGTCGGCAAAACCGCGCTCATCATGGCCGGTGGCACCGGCGGTCACATTTTTCCGGGACTGGCCGTAGCCCAAGAGCTGCGCGAGCGCGGCTGGCGCGTGCACTGGCTGGGCGCGCCCGCCAGCATGGAGGCGCGCATCGTCCCCACGCACGGTTTTGCGCTGGAGACGATTGATTTCTCTGGCGTGCGCGGCAAAGGCGTGATGACGCTGCTGCGCTTGCCGCTGCGGCTGGCGCGGGCGTTTTGGCAGGCGCGCGCGGTGGTGCGGCGCGTCAAGCCCGATGTCGTCGTCGGGCTGGGCGGCTACATCAGCTTTCCCGGCGGCCTGATGGCGCGGCTGGCGGGCAAGCCACTGGTGCTGCACGAGCAAAACTCGGTCGCCGGCATGGCCAATAAAGTGTTGGCGCGCTTGGCCAGCCGGGTGTTTACGGCGTTTCCCAACGTTTTTCCGAATGCCCAATGGGTCGGTAACCCGCTGCGCGCCGCGTTCACCCAGCAGCCGGGGCCGGTCGAGCGCTTTGCTGGCCGCACTGGCCCGCTGCGTTTGCTGGTCGTCGGCGGCAGTCTGGGCGCACGCGCGCTGAACGACACCGTGCCGCAAGCGCTGGCGCTGATTCCTAAAGAGCAGCGCCCGCAGGTCACGCACCAAAGCGGCGCGGCGCAAATCGACGCCCTGCGCGCCAACTACGCCGCCGCCGGTGTCGAGGCCGAACTCACCCCTTTCATTGACGACACCGCCAGCGCGTTTGCGGCGGCGGACATCATCGTCTGCCGTGCCGGTGCCAGCACCGTCACCGAGATTGCCGCCGTCGGCGCGGCGGCGGTGTTTGTGCCATTCCCCTCGGCGGTGGACGACCACCAAACCACCAACGCACAATTTTTGGTGGCAGCGGGCGGCGGCTGGCTGCTGCAGCAACGCGATATGACAGCACAAGGATTAGCTCAAATGCTACAAAATATGGAGCGGCAAGCGCTGGTAAACAGGGCGCTAGAGGCCAAAAAGATGCAAAAAATGAACGCTACGAACGAAGTTGTCGCCGCCTGCGAGGAGCTGGCCGCATGAAGCACGCGATCCACCACATCCATTTCGTCGGCATCGGCGGCTCGGGCATGAGCGGCATTGCCGAGGTGATGCACAACTTGGGCTACCTCGTCACCGGCTCGGATTTGGCTGACAGCGCGGTGCTGCGCCGACTGCAAACGCTGGGCATTGCCATCCATGTCGGTCATGCCGCCGCGCACATTGCCGGTGCCGATGCGGTCGTTACTTCGACCGCCGTGCAGGCCGACAACCCCGAAGTGCTGGCCGCGCGCGAGAAAAAAATCCCGGTCGTGCCGCGCGCGCTGATGCTGGCCGAGCTGATGCGCCTCAAGCGCGGCATTGCCATTGCCGGCGCACACGGCAAAACGACCACCACCAGTCTGGTCACCAGCGTGCTGGCCGAGGCTGGCCTCGATCCAACGTTTGTGATTGGTGGGCGCCTCAACAGCGCCGGCGCCAATGCGCGCTTGGGGCAGGGCGAGTACATCATTGTCGAAGCCGACGAGTCGGATGCCTCGTTTTTGAACCTGCTGCCGGTGATGGCGGTGGTGACGAACATTGACGCCGACCACATGGAAACCTACGGCCACGACTTTGGCCGGCTCAAAAAAGCTTTTGTCGAGTTTTTGCACCGGATGCCGTTTTATGGCACCGCGATTGTGTGTATTGACGACGCAGCGGTGCGCGACATCCTCGACGAAATCGCCCGTCCGGTCACCAGTTATGGTTTCAGCGCCGAAGCGCAGGTGCGCGCTGTCAATGTGCGTGCTGTTGCGGGGCAAATGCACTTTACGGTGCAGCGGCGCAACGGCGTTAGCCTGCCGGACATGGAGGTGGTGCTGAATCTGGCGGGCGAGCACAACGTGCTCAACGCCTTGGCCGCCATTGCCGTGGCGGTGGAGCTGGGCATTGACGATGCGGCAGTGCTGCGCGCGCTGGCCAGCTTCAAGGGTGTGGGTCGGCGTTTTCAGCGTTACGGCGATTTGCCAACGCAGGGCGGCGGCCATTTCACGGTAATTGACGACTATGGTCACCACCCAGTGGAGATGGCGGCGACGCTGGCGGCGGCGCGCGGTGCGTTTCCGGGGCAGCGCTTGGTGTTGGCGTTTCAGCCGCACCGCTATACGCGCACCCGCGACTGTTTTGAAGACTTCATCCAAGTGCTGGGCGGTGCCGATGCGGTACTGCTGACCGAGGTCTATGCCGCCGGCGAGGCGCCAGTGGTGGGCGCTGATGGCCGGGCGCTGGCGCGGGCGCTGCGTTTGGCCGGCCGGGTCGAGCCGTTATTTGTGGCCAATGTGGCAGATTTACCACAGACCATAGCGGACAATGCGCGCGCAGGTGACGTGGTGCTGTGCATGGGAGCCGGCACCATAGGCACCGTTGCTACAAAAATCGTAGATTTGCTACAAAATAGCGAGCTATTAGCGCTGGATGGGAGCGCCTTATGACCTTTATTGACTCAAAAATAGACATTGCTGCGTTGGGCAAGGTCGCCGTGCTGATGGGCGGCGCATCGGCCGAGCGCGAAGTTTCAATCATGTCTGGCAGTGGCGTGCTGCAGGCGCTGCGCGCACGCGGCGTGGATGCGCATGCCTTTGATCCTGCCTACACCGGACTCAATACGCTCAAGCAAGAAGGCTATGGCCGCTGCTTTATCGCGCTGCACGGTCGCCACGGTGAAGACGGCACGGTGCAAGGCGCGCTCGAACTGATGGGCATTCCCTATACCGGCTCTGGCGTGTTGCCGTCGAGCATGGCTATGGACAAAATCATGACCAAGCGCTTGTGGCGCGCCGACGGTTTGCCCACGCCCGACTGGCGTTTGGTCGATAGCGCCGTCGATACCGAGCAGGCGCTGCAGGCGCTGGGTGTGCCGATGATTGTCAAACCAGCGCGCGAAGGCTCGACCATTGGCCTGACCAAAGTCTTCACTGCTGGCCAATGTGCTGAGGCTTATGCACTGGCTGCGCGCTACGACCCCGAAGTGCTGTGCGAGCAGTTCATTGCCGGTGACGAGACCACTTGCCCGGTACTGGGCGAGGGTGCCAGCGCGCAGGCTTTGCCGCTGATTCGCATCGTCGCGCCGCAAGGCAATTACGACTACCAAAACAAATACTTCACCGACGACACGCAATACCACTGCCCTAGCGGTTTGCCCGAGGCCGAGGAGCGCGAGATTGCGCGCATCGTCGTCGCGGCGTACCGCTCGCTGGGTTGCCGGGGCTGGGCGCGCGCCGATGTCATGATTCGCGCCAGCGACCGCCAGCCGTTTTTGCTGGAGATCAATACCTCGCCGGGCATGACTGGGCATTCACTGGTGCCGATGTCGGCACGTGCGGCGGGTATTAGCTACGAAGAGCTGTGCTTGCGTTTGCTAGCCAGCGCCACTTTGGACACCCCGCAAGGCGCTTGCCCCGCCGTGGTGTCTGAGCAGTCTGAGCAGCAAGGATCGCCTGCGTGAACCACGGGTTGCCCGCACCGCTGGACGTTAAGTTCATGAATCTGGCTGCATCGCTGGTGTTCATAGCTTGCGTCGTTTTGGTGTTGGCAGCTGGTGCATGGTGGGTACTGCGCCACCCGGCATTTGCCATTGGGCGTATCGTGGTGCAGGGCGAGTTGGTACACAACAACGCAGTGACGCTGCGCGCCAACGTAGCACCGCAGCTGGTGGGTAATTTTTTCACGATTAACCTGACTGCGGCGCGCGACGCCTTTGAGCAGGTGCCTTGGGTGCGCAACGCCCATGTGCATCGCCAATACCCGCGCACGCTGCGGGTGGTGCTAGAAGAGCACCACGCCGCTGCCCATTGGGGCCCCGAGTCTGGCAGTGCCATGCTCAACCAACAGGGTGAAGTGTTTGAGGCCAATGGTGCGGATGCTGAACAAGATGGCTTGCCGCGCCTCAACGGCCCTGAAGGCTACGCCGCGCAGGTGCTGCAGATGCATGCTTTATTGCAGCCAGTGTTTGCGCCTTTGGATATGAAGATAGAGGCGCTGACACTCTCAGGGCGTGGTGGCTGGAGCGTCGTACTGGGCGGCGGTGCGCTGGTCGAATTGGGCGGGGGAGCTAGTTCAGAGGTGGTGCAGCGCACCCAGCGCTTTGCGCGCACGCTTGCGCAAGTGGCCGCGCAGCACCGGCGCCGGGCGGATACGCTGGAGTTCGCTGACCTGCGCCATGTCGGTGGTTACGCCCTGCGTTTGCGCGGGGTGACCACCGTCGCATCGGATAGTCCAGCTGCTGCGCGCAAGTAGGCAAAATAGAAGAACAACAGGCAAACAGGCATATGGCAAGAGAATACAAAGATGTGGTGGTAGGG